>JAKAXG010000027.1 GCA_021827225.1 Actinomycetes bacterium
CCGTGCAACGGCACGTGGTCCACGGTGACGCCGGCGGTACCACGCTGAGCGCGTCGGTGTGCATCGTCTTCCACTTCGAGGCCGACCGGATCAGCCGGATCTACGAGTACCTGGACCCGGCCGCCGTGTCGGCCGTGTTCGGAACGCCCGAGGCGCACCCGTAGCGCCGCCGGCGCCGGGCACCCAGGGCCGAAGGTCCCTGCCCGGCGGGGCGTCAGTCCTCCAGCAGGGCGGCCAGGTCGGCGGCGTTGCGGACGCCGTAGTCCTGGTAGCAGTTGTTCATGAGGGCGTGGACCCGCTCGGCGCCATCCGCCAGCCGGCGCAGCGTCGGCACCCAGGCGGACAGCTCCGCGCCCGTGTAGAGATACCTGAACCGTTCGGCCGCCGTCCTGGTCTGCTGTTTCCAGGTGTCGTCGTTGCGGCCGTGGAAGCGGACCACGGCCAGTTCGGGGACGGTCACCTCGCTCACCGTCGCCAGCCCCGAGGCCGGCGGGGCGTCGACCACGACCAGCGCCAGGCCCAGGTCCCGCAGAAGCCCGAGGGTCCGGTCCCGGTCCCTGTCGGCGGACAGCCAGGACGGGGAGCGGAACTCCACGCACACCGGCAGGTCGTCCCAGTGGTCCCGGATGGCGGCCAGCTGGGCCCGGTTGTCCTTACGGGCGGTGAACCACGCCGGGTACTGCATGAGAACGGCGCCCAGCTTCCCGGCTTCCACGAGCGGCCGGAGGGAGTACCGGAACCGGTCCCACACCTCGGCGACGGCGTCGTCAGGCAGATGATGCAGGTAGACGTTGCGTTTGCCGGCGAACTCGGGCTTCACCGAGTCGCGCAGGTCCGGCCACAGGGAGTTGGGCCTGGCCGGGTGGCCGGTGAGCAGCGAGTACGCCTTCACGTTCATGGTGAAGGCGGGCGGTGTCCGCTCCGCCCACGCGTTCGTCAGCTCCGGTGACGGCGGGTAGTAGTAGGTGCTGTCCGCCTCGGCGATGGGGAACCGGGCGGCGTAGAAGGCCAGGCGCTCGGCCGCCGACATCGACTTCTTGGGGTACCAGTCCGTCTCTTTGACCAGCGTCTGGTCGGTCCAGGAGCAGGTGCCCACGAGTATCACGCTCGGGCCGCCCCCATCGCCGTCCCGCAGATCCGGCAGTAGTACACCTCCACCGCCACGACCGACTCACCGGAGCTGACCGCCAGGGTGGAGGCCTGCAGGGAGTTGGCCAGGGACGACCCGCACGTGCCGCACCGCGGACCGGCCGCGGCGACGGACGGTTCCGGTCTCCGCTCATCGGGTGAGGGGTGGCCGTGGGACAGCGAGCGGAGCGCCTCCCGGACGGTATCGGGGTCTACCGCCAGCCCCCTCAGCACCTGGCCCGCCGTTCCCTCCACGTCCAGAACGCTCAGCAGCAGGTGCTCGCAACCGACGTGGTCGCTGCCGGAGCGCAGCGACAGCCGACCGGCCCGGTCCAGCGCCCGATTGGCCCGGTCGGTGAAGGGCAGCTCTTCGGCCGCCCCTCCCGGGGAGCCGCTGGATCGGCTGGCGAGCGCCTCGAACACCTTCTCCCGCACCGACACGAGAGAGGCGCCGGCGGCGATGAGGGCGTCCGACGCCGCCGTGCCGGTCCCGGCCAGGAGGCCGAGCAGCAGGTGCTCCGTGCCGATATGGCGGTGGCCGAGGCTGAACGCCTCCTCGCGCGCCCGCGAGACGGCGCCTGCGGCTTCTCTGCCGAGCCGTTCGAGCATGCCCACACCCTAGGCTCGGCGTCCACGGCCGTCTGCCGCCCCCTTCGGCGCGTACAGTCGGACGTATGGGTGGCAGAGGGCTTCGGACGGTGTTCAGCGGCGGCACGTTCTTCGAGGGACCGAGGTGGCGCGACGGCAGCTGGTGGGCGTCGGATTTCTACCGGCACCGGGTGAGCCGGTATTCCGCCGAGGGAACCGAGACCCTGGTGGTCGAGGTGGAGGCGCAGCCCTCGGGGCTGGGCTGGCTGCCGGACGGCTCGCTGGTCATCTCCTCGATGAAGGACCGCAAGGTGCTGCGCTTCGCCGACGGCGAGCTCTCCACCCTGGCGGACCTGAGCGACTACTGCGGGGGCCACCTGAACGATCTGGTGGTCGACGAGGCCGGGCACGTCTTCGTCGGTGATTTCGGCTTCGACCTGATGGGCGGCGGCGACGCCCGGACGGCGTCGCTCAAGCGGGTGGATCCCGACGGCACCGTGACCGTCGTCGCCGACGGCCTGCACTTCCCGAACGGGTCGGTGATCACACCGGACGGGGCCACCCTGATCGTGGGCGAGACTCTCGGCAACCGCTACACGGCCTGGGACCTGGCGCCCGACGGCTCGCTCGCCAACCGGCGGGTGTGGGCCCAGCTGGGCCCGGACGTCACCGGGGGCAGCACCGAGGAGGTACTCGGCCAGCTGGTGATCGCCCCGGACGGTTGCAGCCTCGACGCCGACGGGCACATCTGGGCGGCCGACGCCGTCGGCTCCCGGGCGGTCCGGCTGGCCCCGGGGGGCGAGGTCGTCGACGAGGTCCGGGCGCCGGAAGGTCTGGGCGTCTTCGCCTGTGCCCTGGGCGGGGACGACGGGCGCACGCTGCTGCTGTGCGCCGCCCCTGACTTCCTGGAGCACAACCGCTCGGTGGCGCAAGAGGCGGTGCTGCTCGCCACCGAGGTGGACATCCCCCACGCCGGGCGCCCGTGACGGCGGGGCCTCCCGGGAGGCCCCGGTACTAGCCTCGGGCCATGACCGATCTGGCTGAGTCCCCGTCACGGGGATACCGCTGCATCACCGTCGACCCGATCACGCCGATCATCGGCGCCGAGATAGGCGGGGTCGACCTCGGCGACATCGACGACGAGACCTGGTCCGAGGTCGAGCGGGCCTTCGCCGAGCACCTGGTCGTGTTCTTCCGGGACCAGCACCTGCCGCCCGAACAGCACAAGGCCCTCGGGCGGCGCCTGGGCGAACTGCACGTGCACCCGGCGGCGCCGACGCTGCCCGGGCACCCGGAGGTGATGGTCATCCACGCCGACGAACGGTCGAAGGTGGTCGCCGGTAACGGCTGGCACACCGACGTGAGCTGCGACGAGCGGCCGCCGCTCGGCACCATCCTGCACCTGACCCAGGTGCCGGCGAGCGGCGGCGACACCCTCTTCGCGTCCATGTACGCCGCCTACGACGACCTGTCGGACACCATGAAGGCGTTCCTGGCACCGCTGCAGGCCAGGCACGAGTCCCGGCACGTGTACGCCGGCCGGTACGGGTCGAAGGAGGAGGATTCCCGGGACGGATCCTTCCCGGAGGCGGTGCACCCGGTGGTCCGCACCCATCCCGTCACCGGCCGCAAGGCCCTCTACCTCAACCGGGCGTTCACCACCCGCATCCTGGGCCTGTCCCCGCACGAGAGCAGGGGCATGCTGGACATGCTGTTCGCCCACCAGGAGAACCCGAAATACCAGTGCCGGTTCCGGTGGCAGCCGGGATCGGTGGCCATGTGGGACAACCGCTGCGCGCAGCACTTCGCGATCTGGGACTACTACCCGCAGGTGCGCAGCGGCGTGCGGGTGAGCATCGTCGGCGAGCGGCCCCGCTAGGGGTTTCGGGGCAGGTCCGGTCGCTCAGCCGGCGACCGATGATGGGTGGCGGCTCAGCGGGGCGATGATCATGGCCGCCACCACGAAGGAGCCGGCCATGACGCTGAAGGCGGCCGGGAAGCCGGCCGCGGAGACCACCCAGCCCAGCAGCGCCGTCCACAACGAGCCGACCCCGTAGGCGATGGCGAAGAAGGCGCCGAACGCCGACCGGGACGAGCCGTCGTTGGTGAGATCTGAGAAGACAGCCTGCAGCAGCGGGGATTCGGTGTAGGCCATCAGCCCGACGAGAATTCCCAGCACCACGAGGCCGACCATGCTCCGGCCGACCCAGGCGAATCCGACGAGGGCGGCCGCACCCGCCACGTAGGTGGCGACCAGCGTCCGCGGGCGGCCGAACCGGTCGGCCAGCACACCACCGAGCAACGGGCCGCCGATGCTGGCCGCCATCACCACGGTGAACAGGACCCCGACGGTCAGGGGCCCGAGGCGCAGGCCGCTGCGCAGATAGGCCGGCAAGTACGTGCTCAGGGTGCCGAGGCCGCGGCCACCGGCAGCGATGGTCGAAGCGGCGAGGACGGCCTGCACGTCGCGCCGGCGCATGAGCTCCCGCAGCCCAACCCGGGACACCTGGGCACCCCCCGCCGAGCCGGACGGCCGGGCGTCGACCTCCGCTGGTAGGGCCAGGCCGATCAGCATGGCTCCGCCGGCGAGGATGATCCCGAGGACGGCCAGGGCCCATCGCCACCCCGCCTCGGCGATGACAGCGCTGGCGATCAGCGGCACGATGACGGTACCGAGACTGCCGCCGGCGGTGTGCCAACTCAGAACCGTGGCCCGCCGGTGGGGGAAGCGCTCGGACAGGTAGGAGGAGCCGACCGGGTGCTGCGGCCAGCTCACCACCGCACCCAGCACCCGGGCCAGGCCGAATATCGCGAATGTCGAGGCGGCTGCGCCGAGCAGGGTGGCCACCGCCATCCCGAGGTTCTGTGCCGTGAGCACCAGCCGGGCGCTCAAGCCCCGCAGCAGACCGGCGGCACCCTGCAGTAACCCGCCGAGCAGACCGGCGACGGTGAGGACCGCGCCCAGCACCGCGTAGGAGATGTGGAAATGCTCCACCACGAACGGATATGTCACGGCCAGCCCGGCCACATAGAAGTGCTGGACGGCGTGGCCGGAGCTCATGACGATCAGCGCCCGGCGGTCGTGGGCCCTCTGCAGCAGAGGCGGGCGGGCGGCGCCGTTCGCGGACTCGACCGCCACGGGCTGGCCTTCGTGCTGCTCGGCCGGGCTGGACGCTCCCATGGAGACCACGATAGATCCGGCCCCCAGCGCCCGCCGCCGACCGGATCGAGAAGCGCGACCACCTGCGCCAGGTCGTCCCAGCTGCTGACCGGCACCCCGGGGGCTCCCTCGTTCCACGGGCGCACGAAGCGCACAGGCACCGTGGCGGTGCCCACCAGACCGCTCAACACCTCAGGCGAATCGTCAACCAGGATGTCCGCCGACACCGACGACTTGTCTGCGGTCAGGACCAGGGGCATGCCACCAAAGTGCCGGTCCAGCCAGGCCAGCGTGTCGCGACGGGCCGCCTCCGGCCGCTGGGACACGGCGATCAGCCGATGACCGCCGGCCCGCAGGCGCGTCACGGCCGGCGAGGCGCCATCGACCGGAGGTAGCTCCGCCCAGAAGCCGTGGATCCCACCGAGCCACCGGAAGAACTCCTCAGCGGTGGCGAAGCGGGTGGAGGTCACGATCGAATCCCATGCCGTCAGAGCACCGACGTCCAGTCCGGCCGCGAACTGCGAGTTGTAGCGGCCGACCCAGCCGGGAACGAAGTCTGCGAGCACGCCGTCGATATCGGTGGCGATGAGCATCAGGTCCAGCTTCGGTAGGGACGGGTGGGCCGGACAGAGGATTTCGGCCCGCATCGCCCGAGCGGGAAGAGAAAATCACACGACGCCGCGAACTGCGCCTGCTTCACTTCCTGGGATGGAGGGCTACGGAAACGCCACCTACGGTGATGCCATCGCCGAGGTCTACGACCGGTGGTACTCGACCCGGCTGGATCCCACCGCCGCCGTGAGCCTGCTCGCGGAGCTGGCCGGGTCGGGGCCGGCCCTGGAGCTCGGGATCGGCACCGGCCGGGTGGCGCTCCCGCTGGCGGCTCGAGGGGTCCCCGTGTCGGGCATCGACGCTTCGCAGGAGATGGTCGCCCGGCTTCGGGCGAAGCCGGGAGGCGCCGACATCCCCGTCAGGATCGGGGACTTCGCCGATGTGGACGTCGAGGGGCCCTTCTCGCTGATCTACGTCCCGTTCACCACGCTGTTCGCCCTGGAGAGCCAGGGGGAGCAGATCCGCTGCCTCAAGAACGTCGCCGGCCGTCTCCAGCCGGGCGGCCACTTCGTCATGGACGCTTTCGTACCGGACCCGTCGCGCTTCAGCAACCAGCAGTCGGTGTCGGTCCCCCAGGTGGGATTGGACCACGTGATGCTCGACGTGGGTCGCCACGACCCGGTCCACCAGCGGATTGAATCCTGCCACGTCGTCATCAGCAACGACGGGGCGCGGGTGTATCCGGTGTCGGTTCGCTACGCCTGGCCGGCCGAACTGGACGCCATGGCGCAGATCGCCGGCATGGAACTCCTGCACCGCTACGCCGACTACGACCGAAGCCCGTTCCAGGCCACGTCCGCCCGCCACGTATCGGTCTACCGCCTACCCGATCGGGGGGCCGGAGCTACCGGTTGAAGCCGGAGTGGACGAGCTCCAGCAGAGTCCTGCGGTCGGGTCCGAGAGCCGGCTCGTCGCGCCAGGCGCCCCCGAGCCGGGTGATCTTGTCACGGATCCCGCGTCGGGCCAGGACCTGTGCAGAGCGCCCGCCGCCTCCATCGCCGGCAGGAGTCCGGGAAGCTCTGTCTCGACGATGCTGCGCCAGCGGGCCAGGAACAGATGGCCCAGCCGGAACTGCGCCACGCCCCGCCGCTGCCAGCCTGCCCAGGCGTCGTCCACGCTGTCGGGCGGTGGCTCCGGGTCGCGTTCCAGTTGCAGCACGTCGTGGCCGTCCCCGGCCAGCATCATGCCGAGGCCCAGGCCCACGACCCCGCCGCCTGCGATCACCGTCCTGGCCAACGCACCCCTCCCCCGGCCTCGGCCGCCGAGTCGGAGGCCGACCATGACGTTAGCCCTCGCCGCGCTCGGACTTTTTCCCGACGATCACTCCCCGGCCAGCGGGCGGGCGAAGCTCAGCTCGTGACCGTCCGGGTCGCGGATGTGGAAATAGCGCTCACCCCAGGTGGCGTCGGCGGGAGACGTCGCAGGCCGCAAACCCGATGCGACAGCCCGGGCGTGCATCTCGTCGACGTCATCGACGTAGAAGATCACCCGCCCCCAGATCCCCTGCCGGGAGGAACCGGCCGGGTCGAGCTGCAGGTTCAGGTAGCCGGCGCCCGCCGCGAAGCTGGTGAACGAGGCGCCGACGCCCCCGTACAGCAGGTGGAACCCGAGGGCCTGGTAGAAGCCGACGGCCGTGCCCATGTCGGTGGTGAGCAGAGTCACCGCGCTGATGCCTCGAACGGGTCCCGAACCTGCCGGCACCCGACCCAGCTTGCCACGGAAGCGGCCGCGCCGGCCGGGGTCAGGTGACGGAGGCGACAGCCGCACCCATCCGCTCCACCGCTTCGGTGAGCAGACTGGTGGAGGTGGCGAAGTTGAGGCGTGCGCAGCGCTCGCCGCCGGAGCCGAAGGCAGGACCGGAGCTGAGCAGCACCCGGGCGTGCTCGAGGAACCAGGCGGCGGCGCCGACGCGGGCGCTGGCGTCGCCCCGGACCGGGCCACCGTCCCCGTCGAGCGCCTCCAGCGCCGGCAGGCCCTCGAAGTCGAGCCACGCCAGGTAGGTCGCCGCCCCGGGACGCCAGCGCGCCGAGGGCAGGTGAGCCGCCAGCAGGTCGGCGAGCAGGGCACGGTTGCGTCCGAGGCCGTCGAGGACCTCGTCCAACCATTCCCGGCCGTGACGCAGCGCCGCGGTGTGGGCGAGCACTCCGAGGTGGCTGGAGCCGTGGCTCACCTCTTCGGGGATCCGGGCCAGGTCGTCGGCGGCCTCGGCGCCGGCGAAGGCGAGGGCGGCCTTGAGACCGGGCAGGTTCCAGCCCTTGGAGGCGGAGACGAGGACAAAGCCCCGGCCGGCGCCGGGCACGGACAGGTAGGGGGTGAAGGTGGCGCCGGGCAGCACCAGAGGGGCGTGGATCTCGTCGGCCACCACCCGCACGCCGGTGGACTCGGCAGCCGCGGCCACCCCGGCCAGCTCCTCCGCCGTGTGCACGGTGCCGGTCGGGTTGTGGGGATTGCAGAGGAGGAACGCCGCCGGTCCGTCGGCGGCCACCTCAGCGAACTTCTGCGCCAGCGCCGGCAGGTCGAGGCGCCGCTCGGCGGTCAGGGGCACCTCGACGACCCGCCGCCCGAGGTGCTCGCTGAAGGCGTAGAACGGCGGGTACACGGGCGGCGTGACCACCACCGCGTCGCCCGGCCCGGTGACCAGCTTCAACAACTCGACCGCCCCCAGCATGACGTCGGGGACGGCGGCGCTGCGGGCCACGTCGAACCCGGCGAAGCCCCAGCGGTCGGCGGCGAAGGCGGCGTAGGCGTCGGCGTAGTCGCTGCCGTAGGAGTAGCCGGTGTCCCCTCGGCCGAGGGCATCACACAGCACCTCGAGGATGGGCGACGCCGGCATGACGTCCATCTCGGCCACCCACAGGGGCAGCACGTCGGGATCGGCGGCCCGCCATTTGGCGCTCGTCCGCTGCCTGAGCTGCCGGACAGTCAGGTCGAAAGGGTAAGTGTCGGCGACCACGGGCGGACGCTACCCGCTTTGCGTGGGTTGACTCCCGGACCTGCCGGCGCCGTTCGGTGCCGGGGCGCTAGCCGAGAGCGCCGACGACCCGGGTGCCGGCCGGGCTTCCCAGCCCGGTGCAGGCGTCCCAGCCGGGACCGGCCTGGTAGGCGCCGTTGCTGCCCGAGGTTATGTCCCGGAAGGCGACCGGGTTCTTGTACAGCAGCGGGTTGACGAAGCCCATCGGGTGGCCGATCCGCTGCCCGGCGAGCGCGATGAGGGCCGACCACAGCGGGGCCACGGCGCTCGTCCCGCCGACGACGGTGTCGGTCCCGTCGACCCGCACCTGGTAGCCGGTTGCCGGATCGGCGTCGCCGGCCACGTCGGGTACGCCCCGGCCGGCTCCGCCTCCCGGGTTGGCGGAAGGGGGCACGCCGGCACCGCCCTGCCAGGCCGGCACCGGGAACACGGCGCTCACCCCGCCGCCGGTGGCGCCGTCGGCGGGCTGGTCGTTCCATACCACCTCCGAGGCCACGGCCGAGCCGGACATGACCAGACTGGTGCCGCCGCAGGCCAGGACGCGGGGGCTGGAGGCGGGGTAGTCGACGTGGTTGCGGCCGTCGCCCACCCCGTCGGTGGAGCCGTTGTCGCCGGCCGCCACGCACACCGTCACCCCCACCAGGGCGGCGTCGGTCAGGACGTTCTCGAACGCCGTGCGGGCCGTGGCGGTGTAGTTGCTCTCCGGGCCGCCCCACGAGATGGAGATGGCACACGGCTGGTTGGTCGAGTCGTGCACGGCGGCGGACACGGCATCGACGAAGCCCTGGTCGGTGTTGGGGGCGAAGTAGACCACCAGGCGGGATCCGTTGGCCACGGCGCCGGCGACCTCGAGGTCCAGCATCACCTCGCCGTCGGGCCCGGACGGGTCACCGGTGGGAGCGTTGGCCCCGCCGTCTACCGGCACGTCCTGAACCACCGGGACCCGCAGCCCCAGATTGGTGAAGTAGGTGGCCAGGTCGTCCGGGCGGTAACCGCCGCCCAACTCTACGAAGGCGATGGTCCGGCCGCTTCCGTCAACGTCCTGCGGGTAGTCGTACGCCGCCGCGACCTGCACCGGGGTGTACGACGTCCCGCCCCGGGCGGCCGGCCGCAGGCGGAAGTCGGCCTGCGGGCGGTCGTCCAGGCCGAGCACGGCGACCACCGCCGGCACCAGTTCCGGCGCCACGGAGACCGGGCCGGTGTGGCCCCGGTACGTGCCTCCGGGGTGCTCGAAGCGCTCCAGGTTGACACGGAACGCGTCGTTCATGGCCGGGGCCGGGCCGGCCAGCACCACCCGCCGCCGGGGCCGGTCGACCTCGGTGACCTCGAGGCCGTGGGCGGCGGCGAAGCGCTGCACGGCGGCCACGTCGGCTGCGGAGGCGCCCCGGCGGAGGGCCAGGTCCTCCCGGCTCAGGTACGGCCGCTCGGGGGCCGGGCGGTCGCCCATCGCCTCGATGTCGGGAACGTCGCCGGCCCGCTCCGGATCCGGGCGGAGCACCACCGTGACCTCGACACGCTCGTCGGGGCCGAGCCGCCCGGCGGAGGAGGCCCCGGCCAGGAGGGGTCGCTCGGAGCCGGGCAGGCTCACGTATTCGTCGGAGGCAGCGGTCATGGCGTACTCCTCGGGTCGCGGGGCTGCGCCCCTTCCTCACCCTCCGGTCTACCCCTTTCGGCGGCCACCCCCACCTGCGGGTCAGCGGTCCGCCCCCGGCCCGATGGTCCGGCTTTGGCGGTTAGGGCCTTTGGTCGGTGTTGAACGGCTCCGGTGCCACCTCATACTCGGCGTGCTGCTCAGCCGCTTTGTCTCGGCGCATGAGCAGGCCAGTCTGATATGGCTTACAGCGATCCCGGGCAGATCCAGACCCTGACGATCTCCTCCGCCTTCGCGGCGTTGGACAGCTCCCGGCGAGGGCTCGGTCCGGCCGAAGCGGCACGGCGGCGAGATCTGGTGGGAGCCAACCTGCTGCCGCGCCCTCAGCCGCGATCGGTCGTCACCGAGCTGCTGGCCCAGCTGGCGAACATGTTCGCCGTGGTGCTGATGGTCGCCGCCGGCGTCACGTTCACCATCTTCTTCGCCAGCTCCCCGCGGGATATAGCCAACCTGGAACTGGCGTTCGGAATCCTCGGCGTGGTGGCGCTCAACGCGCTCATCGGCTTCGCCCAGGAGCACTCGGCGGAAAGGACGGCAGAGGCGCTCCAGGCGATGGTCCCGCACCGGGCGCGGGTGCTGAGAGCCGGCGAGCTGCTGGAGGTCGACTCCGAGGATCTGGTACCCGGCGATGTGGTGAGCCTGGAGGCCGGCGACGCGGTGCCGGCCGACTGCCGGGCGGTGGAGGTCCACGACCTGGCGGTGGAGATGGCCGCCATCACAGGTGAGAGCGAACCGGTTCGACGCATCGCCGACCCGGTGACCACCGAGCAGGTCACCGACTCCCGCAACTGTCTGTTCATGGGCACCTCGATCACCAACGGATCAGGTAAGGCGGTGGTGTACGCCACGGGCCTGAGAACGGAGTTCGGGCGTATCTACCAGCTCACCGCTGCGCTCCCGCCCGAGCCGAGCCCGCTGCAGCACCAGGTCTCGGACATGGCCCGGCGGGTGGCTGCGGTGGCCATCTCGGCCGGGGCGCTGCTGTTCCTGTTGCGGGTGCTGAGCGGCCACCCGGCGGCGCTGTCGTTCGTCTTCGCGTTGGGGGTGATGGTGGCGCTGGTGCCGGAGGGGCTTCCGGCGACGTTGTCGGTCTCGCTGGCCATCGGCGTGCGGCGTATGGCCGGCCAGAACGCGCTGATCAAAAGGCTGGCAGCGGTCGAAGCGTTGGGTTCCACCACGGTGATCTGCACCGACAAGACCGGCACTTTGACCAAAGCGGAGATGACCGTCCAGCGGATCTGGCAATCGGGCCGGTTCCACTCCGTGTCGGGGGCCGGATACCGCCCCGAGGGGCGGGTGGAGGACCCCTCCTCGGTGAGCGAGCTGATCCGGGTGGCCGCCCTGTGCTGCGACGCTCGCCTGGTCGAATCGCCGGACGACCACGACTGGCGGGTTCTGGGCGACACCACCGAGGGAGCCATCCTGGTCGCGGCGGCCAAAGCGGGGGTCGACCTGGCCGCCGAGCAGGACCGCAGCCGGCGGGTGGCGACCTTCCCGTTCGACCCCGACCGCAAGCTGATGAGCACCATCAATCAGACGGGGAACGGGTTCGAGGCATACGTGAAAGGCTCCCCGGAGGCGGTCCTGCAGCGCTGCACGAACATCTCCTGGCACGGCCACACCACCGGGATCAGCCCCCACCAGCGCCAGGAGATCAAGGCGGCGAACGACTCGATGGCCACCGAGGCCATGAGGGTACTGGCGGTCGCGGTGCGCCGCCTGCCGTCCCGGCGCGCCCGCCAGGACGAAGTGGAGCGCGACCTGACCTTCCTGGGGCTGGTGGGGATGAACGACCCGCCCCGAGCGGAGGTCGCCGCTGCCGTCGGATCCTGCCAGCGGGCAGGGATCAGGATCCTCATGGTCACAGGGGACTACGGGTTGACCGGCGAGGCGATCGCCCGACGGGTCGGGATCGTCGGGGAAGGGGTCGCCCACGTGGTCACCGGCGCCGAGCTGGATCTGATGGACGACGACAAGCTCGCCGCCACGCTGTCGGAAGATCGACTGCTCTTCGCCCGGGCCCGGCCCGAGCACAAACTGCGGGTCGTCACCGCCCTGGAACGGGCCGGCCAGATCGTCGCCGTGACAGGGGACGGCGCCAACGACGCCCCTGCCCTCAAACGGGCCAGCATCGGCGTGGCGATGGGACGGACTGGCACCGACGTGGCCCGCTCGGCGGCCGTGATGGTCCTCCTCGATGACTCCTTCGCGTCCATCGCCCGAGCCGTCGAGTTGGGGAGAGGGGTGTATCAGAATATCCGCCGGTTCCTGGTGTACCTCTTCAGCCACAACCTGGCCGAACTGGCGCCGATCCTGGCTGGCGCCTTCGTCGGTTTTCCGCTGGTGCCGCTCAGCGCCCTGCAGGTCCTGGCCATCGACCTCGGCTCCGACGTGATGCCCGCCCTGGCCCTCGGTGCCGAGCAGCCGGAGCCGGGAACCATGGACCGACCACCCCGGCCCCGCTCCGAGCGCCTGTTCAACTGGGCCCTGGTACGCCGTTTCCTGTTTCTCGGCGCCATCCAGTCGGCCGGAGTCGTGTTCGCCTTCTTCTGGCGCATACACAGTGCCCACCTTCCGTTCGGCGCTTTCACCGACGCCAACCCGACCTACCGTGAAGCTCTCACCATGTCCCAGGCGGGAATAGTGGTGAGCCAGTTCTTCAACAGCTTCGCCGTGCGCACCGACCGGCAGTCCATCTTCCGGGTCGGGCTGCTCACCAACCCGTTTCTCATCGCGGCCGGCTGTCTCGGGGTGGGTCTGGTTGCGGCCATCAGCTACGTGCCCGCCCTGCAATCGGTGTTCCACACCGCTCCGCTTCGCTTGTCGGACTGGCTGCTGCTGACCGGCTTCGGTGCCGCCCTGCTGCTCGCCGACGAGGTGCGCAAGGCCTGGCACCGCCGCGTGGACCGCCGCACCAACGGCCCGGAACACCCGGCCACAGCGAAGGAGGCCATCCCGTGCACGTAGTGATCGTGGGCTGCGGGCGCTCCGGTTCGCATCTGGCGTCCACCGTCGACGCCGAGGGCGACACGGTGGCGGTGGTGGACATCGACGAACACGCCCGGGAGCGTCTGTCGGGCGGCTTCAAGGGGGTGTTCATCAACGGTGACGGCATGAACCGCACCGTCCTCGAGTCCGCCGGCATCGGGTCAGCTGATGCGTTCGTGGCGGTCAGCTCCAACGACAGCCTCAACATCGTCTGCGCCCGGATAGCCCGCGACGTCTATCGCGTGCCCCGCGTGGTGGGCCGCCTCCACGACGTCGATCGAGCCCCGGTATGCGCCGAACTGGGCCTGGCCATGGTCACCTCGGTGCGTATGACCGTCAACCGGATACACCGGATGCTCCGCCACGAGCGCCTCGAACCCGAGCACAGCTTCGGCAACGGGGAGACGGTACTGGTCCGCTCCCCGGTCCCCGCCTACCTCCAAGGCCGCCCCTTGACCGATTTCAACGTGCCCGGCGAGATCCAGGTGGTAGAAGTCACCAGCGCCGGGCGGTCCCGGATTCCCGCCGACGGCCAGCTCATCCACCCCGGCGACACCCTCAGCTTCATCGTCGCCGCCACGTCGCTCGACCGGCTGCGGTCATTCCTCGGAGGAAGGTGGCACTGACATGCACATCATCGTCGCCGGGGGCGGCGACGTCGGGGCCCAGCTGGCCCAGCTCCTCGTCGCAGCGGGCAACGAAGTGGTCGTCATCGAGAAGGACCGGACAAGGGCATCGGCGCTCGGCGGTCAGGGATTGGCCGTCACCGCCGGTGACGCCTGCCGGGCGGAGGTGATCGAGTCCGCGGGAGGCCTGCGCACCGACGTGGTGGTGGCCTGCACCTCCAGCGACGAGGAGAACCTGGTGATCGCCGTCCTCGCCAAGCGGCACCTGGAGGTACCCCGGGTCGTGGCCCGGGTCAACGTGGAGGCGAACCGGTGGCTGTTCGACCGGGAGTGGGGGGTGGACGCCGCCGTCTCCTCGGTGTCCCCCCTCGTCGCCCTCATCGAAGAAGCGACCGGATCGGCCGAAACGCTCCGGCTGGCGGACCTGGCCGGGGCCGGGCTGACCCTGATAGAGGTGAACCTGACCAGCGAATCCACCGCTATAGCGAAGACCCGGGGTCAGCTCCCACTCGGGGACACCGATGTCGTGGCGGTCGTTCTCCGCTCCGACCAGGCCCTGGCGGTCAGCGACGGGTTCCGCTTCGCCGAGGGCGACAGCGTGCTGGTAGTCACCCGACCGGACAGCGAGGAACGGGTGCGGGGAGCCTTCTACTCCGGGCCCTGAGCTCGATGTCGCCGCTCGAGCGGCGTTCCGGTCGTCAGTCCCTGGACGGCCACTGGGGGTCCGAGCCGGCCGGGAGACCGACGTCGAACGCGTTGAGGGTGAGCGACACCAGGGTGTAGTAGCCGCAGAGGGTCACCAGCTCCACCAGCTGCACGTCGTCTAGCTGTGACCCGGCCGCCTCGCGGGTGGTCTCGGACAGGCGGCCGGTGCGAACCAGCTCGGATGCGACCAGGTGGACGAGGCGCTGCCTGTCGTCCCCGAACACCGGCTCCTCCCTGGCGGCCAGCGCGGCGATCACGTCCTCGTCGACGCCATGGCGACGAGCCATCCGGGAGTGCGCCCACCATTCGAATTCGGCCCGGAAGTGGGAGCCCACCGTCAGGATGGCCAACTCCGTCAGGTTGCGCTCGAGCGAGGTCTCGTAGCGCAGGGCCACACCCAGGCTGGCCAGCCTGGCACCGATCCTCGGCGCCTGCACCCAGGCGTTGAACGGGCCTCTCAGGCCACCACCCTCATCGACGATCTGATCGCCGCGGGATGCCACCAGTTCGTCCCACAGGGCCTGTCCGGCCTGGTCGAGTTCTGCACGCGGCCTGGCCGGGAGTCGATCCATTCGCCGAACCTACACTCTCCCGGGGCCGGGCGATTCCTGGCCGCGGACCGTCGCCGTCCTGGCGGTCACCGTCGGGTTACGGCCGGACCCAGGCGTACACCCCGAACCCGTTGTACTCCTTCGAGAACGCCGGGAGGAAGGGTCCGTTCATCACCACGCCGTAGTCACCGGCGGGCTCAGGACCGGCGTCTCCTTCTACGGTGTCAACGGCGCCGTCCGGCCAGACCTGAGCCACGATGCCCATGTGGGGAGATGTGGCGGCGCTCTGGGGTCCGGTTCCGTAGAGGACGAAGTCCCCGGGTGCCGGCCGGGCGTCGGCGGGCGACGCCAGACCTCTCGGCACCGCCCAGTTGTAGATGCTTCCGACGAACGAGTAGCGGGGTACGGCGATGCCCTCCTGCTCCCACACCCACGTGGCGAACAGGGCGCACCACGGCTCGCACGGGCCGTAGGGGTTGCAGTAAGCGCCGGCGCCGTGGTCAGGGTCAGGGCCGACCTGGGACTCGGCGAGACGCACGATGTTCTGGCCCAGCGCCGATGTCGGGGCCGGGTCGGTGAAGGTGGTCTGCACCTCGTCGGGCCGCAGCAGCCAGTAGCCCT
>JAKAXG010000028.1 GCA_021827225.1 Actinomycetes bacterium
TGTGGTCGGGCGGGTCCTGGTTCAGCATCATGACCCGCTGCATCTCGATCTCCGCCCGACCGATGCCCTCCATGAAACGGACGATGGCTCCGTTCGCCCAGCTGGAGAAGATCTCCGGCTTGAGCGACACCTCCCGGACGTCGGCGTGGCGGGTGAGCAGCCAGAAGCCGCCGTCGTCGAATCCGACACCGGGCGGCTGGGCGTTCCACCACACCGGTGCGTCGGCCCGCAGCCGGTCCAGCACCGCCATGGGCACGCCCTGCTGGATGAGGTCGGGGTCGGTGGTGTCGAACCGCTCCGGGACACCGGCGGGCTCGGGGGGACGGACGGTGGTGGGTCGGTCGGTCATCGGCGTTTGAACTCCGGTACTCGCTTCTCGGCGAAGGCCCTCGGGCCTTCCTTGGCATCCTCGCTGGCGAACACGGCCTGGCCGCGCGGCCACTCCTCGGCGAACGCTTCGGCCTCGCTGAGACCGGCGGAGGTGCGCAGCGTCTGCAGCACCGCCTCGACGGCCAGGGGACCGTTGAGGCAGATCTGGGCGGCGATCTCCCTCGCCTTGTCGAGGGCCCCGCCGTCGGGAACGACGTGGCCGATCAAGCCGAGATCCCTGGCCTCCGCGGCGGCTATGTGCCTGCCGGTGAGAAGGATCTCGGCGGCGGCCGTGAAGGGGATCTGCCGGGGCAACCGGACGGCGGAGCCGGCCATCGGGTACAGCGACCAGCGCACCTCGGAGACACCGAAGCGGGCTCCCTCCCCCGCCACCCTGATGTCGGTTCCCAGCAGGATCTCCGTGCCGCCGGCGATGGCCACCCCCTCCACGGCGGCGATGATCGGCTTGAGCGGCCGGTCGATCTTGAGGAATCCCTTCCACGGCAGGTCGGGATCCGACCGCATGGCTTCCGCCGCCTCCGGCCGGGCGTCCTCCTCGTCGGCCAGGCCGGCCATGGCCTTCAGGTCGGCGCCGGAAGAGAAGTTGCCTCCGGCCCCGGTGAGGATGATGCATCGGATGTCGTCGTCGGCGGCCGCCTCACCGTAGGCTTCGACCAGTGTGAGCAGCATGGTGCCGGTGAAGGCGTTCATGCGCTTGGGACGGTTGAGGGTGAGGATCATGGTGCGGTCGTCGCGCTCGACGATCACCTGGGGCATCCGGTACCTCCGATTGCGGTCATGGTTGGCGTCCATTGTTGTCCGGGGAGGGCGCTGGGCCGGGGCACACGACGAGACGGCCGGGTGCTCGACGAGACGGTTCGAACCGGTGGGCATCCGCTCGAGGCGGGGCGACAACCCCGACGGTGCACCCCGGCCCCGCCCCCCTGCTACTAGAAGCTGGTTCCAAGAAGGTGCCCGGGGCGGCCTGCATCATGATGTGGACGTGGGCCCGGTGGGACAGGACGGCGCCGCTGGGCCGCCCGGTGGTAGCGCTGGTGAAGAGGATGCGGCCGCCACTGCGAACACCCGCATCCGGGAGCACCGGCCCGGTGAAGGCCCGGCGGGCCGGGCCATCGAGGCGCTCCTCCTCCGCCCAGGTGAGGAAGGCGTCCCCGGCGTCGACGGCGGTTGTTCCCATCGGTCAGCTCCCCTCTCGGCGAGCCTAAGCTGGAATCCGCTTCCAGCCAAGTCAAAGCTTGGTCCCATTGAACGGAAAGGTCGCCAGCAACCGTC
The DNA here is from genome assembly GCA_021827225.1 of Actinomycetes bacterium. Next base: position 1,663 of record JAKAXG010000028.1, read on the forward strand.
GTGCCCAAGCGATCGGCCCCCCGGGTCACCGCACCGCCCCTCCCCGACAGCCTCAACGCCACCCAGAGGGAACGGCGGGACAGGATCGTCGAGGCGGGTCTGGCGCTCCTGCGCACCCACGACCACAACCAGATCCAGATGAAGGACGTGGCCGCCGAGGCGGACGTGGCTCTCGGCACCGTGTACCGGTACTTCCAGTCCAAGGACCACCTCTTCGCCGAGGTCCTGGCCCATTGGGCTTCGCGCCTGCGGACCAACATCGAGCGCAAGCCTCTCAAGGGATCGACCAACGCCGAGCGGCTGACCGACGTGCTGCACCGCTCCATGCGGGCCTTCCAGGGGTGGCCGCAGCTGGCCCGGGTGGTGATGGCCCTCGAGGCCTCCGAGGATCCCTTCACCCGGGAGATCTTCGCCCGCAACATGGCCCGCAACACCCAGATATACGTCGAGGCCCTGGACGGGCTGCCCGAGCCGCTGGCCCGTGACGTGGTCAACGTGGCGGCGTCGGTGTTCGACCTGCAACTGCGCCAGTGGGTCGTCGGCGCCCAGTCCATCGCCGCTGTGTACGACCGCATCGAGCGGGCGGTGTGGCTCCTGCTCGAGTTCTCCGAGTCCGCCGGCCGCCCGGCCTGCGATCCCCACCCGTCCGGGAACGCCCGCGCCGTGCCCTGAGGGGGCGACGGATCGGGATCCTCAGGAAAAAGAAGGAGACGATCAGCCAAGTGCCCGTCACGAGGAGACGGCGGAGCGGGAGGGGCTGGACCTGACGGACTGCTGGTGGACGCCGGGCGGTCAGGGGGTGAAGCCGCCGAAGCCGCCCCGGTAGAACAGCAGGGGCTGGCCGGGCCCGCTCTCGAGCTCCACCACCCTCGCTATCACCAGGTGGTGGTCGCCGGCGTCGTGTACCTCCTGGATCCGGCAGTCGATCCACGCCAGGGCCCCGTGCAGCCGGGGGGCGCCGTTGGCCGCCGGCGACCAGCCCACCCCGGCGAACTTGTCGGCGCCGCTGCGGGCGAAGGTGCGGGCCAGGGCCTCCTGGTCGGCGGCCAGGATGTTGACGCAGATGGAGCCGCTGCTCGAGACCCTCGGCCAGCTGGTGGACGCCTTACCGGGGGCGATGGCGACGAGCGGAGGCTCGAGCGACAGGCTGAAGAAGGACTGGCAGGTGAACCCGGCCGGGGCGTGCCCGTGCATGCCGGTGACCAGGACCACCCCGCTGGCGAAGTGGCCGAGCACCGCCCGGAACTCGCCCGGATCCAGCTCGCTCACAGGTCCGTCGGCCCGAGCGGCAGGTTCGGTACCGGCAGTCCCCCGTCCACCTCGATGACCTTACCGGTCGGGGACGAACCGGCGGCGGACGCCCGGTACAGGACCGTCCCGGGGAGCGGGACGCCCCCGTCGGCCCCGCGGGGCCGGGCCGACCTACCGTGCTGGGGCCGGGCGGCGCTCCCCTAACCGGCCTCTACGCCGACGGCCGGGCCGCCGCCCGGCGCTGACGGCTGGTCCGTCCGGCCGAGGGCCCGCCGGCCGGCGGCGAAGGCTCCCAGCACCCCGGAGTCTCCGCCCAGCCCGGGCGCCACGATGTAGCGGTCCACGCCCGGGCCCAGCAACTCCGAGTCGATGTAGCCGGCGACCAGGGCCCTGGTCCCCTCCCGCACCGCGGCGAGCAGCCCCGGTGCCTGCATGACCCCTCCGCCCAGGATGACGACCTGCGGTGAGAGGGTGAGGGCCAGGTTGGTCACGGCGGCGGCCAGGTAGCGGCCCTCCAGGGCCCACGCCGGGTGGCCCGGGCCCAGATCCCGGCCAGGGCGACCCCAGCGGCTCTCGACCGCCGGGCCGCTCGCCATCCCCTCCAGGCAGTCACCGTGGAACGGGCACACGCCGGGGAAGGGGTCGTCGGCCTGGTGCGGTATGCGCATGTGACCGACCTCCGGGTGGACGAGGCCGTGGAGGGCCCGCCCGGCGATCACCACCCCGCCCCCGATGCCCGTGCCCACCGTGATGTACACGCACACCTCGCTCCCGGCGCCGGCACCCCAGGTCCATTCGGCCACGCCGGCCCCGTTGGTGTCGGTCTCCAGCCCGAAGGCGGCGTCGGGCCGCCACCCGGCCACCGCCGCCCGCCAGTCGAAGCCGCTCCAGCCCGGCTTGGGGGTGGGGCCGATCCGGCCCTGCCGCAGGTCCAGCGGGCCGAACGAGGCGACGCCGACGGCGGCGATGCGACCCGGGCCGTGGCGGGCGTCGAACCACCCGGTCACGGCCCGCAGGGTCTCTTCCGGCCTGCCGGTCGGCACCACGTACTTCTCGGCGGCCCGCACCTCCTGCCAGCTGCGGCCGGCAGCACACACGAACTTGGTGCCGCCGGCTTCGATCGCTGCGACCAGAGGCTCGGTCAATCCCAGATCGCCTGGCCCGACTCCGGATCGAAGAACTGCATCCTCTCGGTATCCACGGAGAACCGGCCCCGCTCCCCGGGCTTCATCTTCGAGCGGGGATCGACCCGGGCCACGCCCTCGCCGTGCTGCATCAGCTGCTTCTCCTCCTCGTCCATCGCCCCCTCGGCCAGGACCCTCTTGGCGTCGAGGGTGAAGTGCACCAGCAGCTCGCTGCCGAGCGCCTCCACCAGGTCGACGTCGCCCTCCAGGACGGGGCCGCCGGTCCCGTCGTGGGCCGGGAGGTGCTCGGGCCTGAGGCCGACCACCACCGTACGGCCGGCGTAGGCCGTCAGGCCCGGGTGGGCCAGGCTCACCTGGTCGGGCAGCTCGATGGTCTGGGACCCCACCTTCAGCGAACGGGCTCCTTCCCCCACGGCACCCTCGTAGAGGTTCATGGCCGGCGAGCCGATGAAGGCGCCGACGAAGATGTTGTTGGGGTGGTCGTAGAGGGTCTGCGGGTCGGCGCACTGCTGGAGCACACCGGACCGCATGACCGCCACCCGGTCACCCATGGTCATGGCCTCCACCTGGTCGTGGGTGACATACACGGTCGCCACCGCCAGCCGGCGCTGGATGCGGCTGACCTCGGCCCGCATCTGCACCCGCAGCTTGGCGTCGAGGTTGGAGAGCGGCTCGTCCATCAGGAACACCGAGGGCTCCCGGACGATGGCCCGGCCCATCGCCACCCTCTGGCGCTGCCCGCCCGACAGCTGCCCCGGCTTGCGGTCCAGCCATTCGGTGAGGCCCAGGATGTGCGCCGCCTCCTTGACCTTGCGGTCGATCTCGTCCTTGGGCATCTTGCGCAGCTTGAGGGCGAAGCCGATGTTGTCGCCCACCGTCATGTGCGGGTAGAGGGCGTAGTTCTGGAACACCATGGCGATGTCGCGATCCTTCGGGCTGAGCTCGTTGACGACCCGGTCGCCGATGCGCAGCGTGCCGGCGGATATGTCCTCCAATCCGGCGACCATCCGCAGCAGGGTGGTCTTGCCGCAGCCGGAGGGGCCGACGAGCACCATGAACTCCCCGTCGGCGACGTCGAGGTCCACCTGGGTGACGGCCTGGAAGCCGTTGGGGTACACCTTGGTTACCTGTTCCATCTCGATGGCGGCCACGACTAGGACTCCTTCGGTTCGGGGACGCTTCGATCCCCCGCGGTTTGGACAATCATTGCTTCCCAGGGATGGAGAAGGGTCGGACCACCGACCCGACAGCCGCCCTCCAGGTTGGCGGTGCCGCCCCGGCGGCTGGAGAGCGCGACCGGTCCGGACGGCAGGTCGACCTCCACCGGCGAGGCGGACAGGTTGGCGGCTACGAACAGGCGGCCGCTGCGGTACAACCACTGCTCGGGGCCCGACGGCAGCTGCTCGTAGTCGCGGGCTCCCACCGACTCCCGGCGCAGACGCAGCAGGTGCCGGCACAGCCAGAGAACCGACCCCGGGTCGGCCAGCTGGGCCGCCACGCTCGACCCGCGGTGGTCGCCCATGGGCAGCCAGGGGGTCACCCCGGCCGGGCAGAACCCGTAGTTGCCGTCCGGGTCCTCCTCCCACGGCATGGGCGTCCGGGACCGGTCCCGGTTGAACCGGCCGTCCGCCGCGTGCCAGGTCATGGGGTCGCGTTGCTCGGCGGGCGCCACCTCCACGTCCGCCAGGCCGAGCTCGTCACCGGCGTAGAGGACCACCGTCCCGGGCAGGGTGCAGAGCAGGGCCAGGGCCAGCCGGACGCGCTCGGGGTCCTCGCCGGCCCAGCGGGTCGGGAAGCGGGAGACGTCGTGGTTGGAGCCGGCCCACACCGGGCAGGATCGGGGGGGCAGGGCGGCCAGAAAATCCGCGACCACCGTGCTCATGGCGGAGGCGTCGAAGGGGGCGAACAGCAGGGCGAAGTTGAACCCCAGGTGCAGCTCGTCGTCGTCCCCGTAGTACGCGGCCAGCCGGGCCGGGTCGAACACCCAGGTCTCGCCGAGCAACAGCCGGGGCGGTGAATAGCCGTCGGCCAGCTCCCGCCAGCGCCGGTACACCTGGTGGACCTCGGGCCGGTTCATGCTGAACGCCCGCTCCTGGCCGAACTTGGTCTCCGGCCCTTCCGGGGCCGGGGGGTTGTCCCTCAGTTCCCGGTCGTGGTACAGCCCGTGGGCCACGTCGATGCGGACCCCGGCGACTCCCCGGTCGAACCAGAAGCGCAGGATGTCCTCGAACTCGCGCCTCACCCCCGGGTTCCACCAGTTGAGGTCGGGCTGGCCGGGCAGGAAGTTGTGCAGGTAGTACTGCCCGCTCCCCGGATCGAGGGTCCACGCCGAGGCGCCGGTACCGTCCAGCCAGTTGTTGGGGGGTGAACCGTCGGCCCGCGGGTCGGCCCACACGTACCAGTCCCGCCTGGGGGACCGCCGGTCGGACCGGGCCTCGACGAACCAGGGGTGGGCGTCGCTGGTGTGGTTGGGCACCAGGTCCAGCAGGATGGGGATTTCCCGCCGGCCGGCCTCGGTCACCAGCCGGTCCAGGTCCTCCAGGCTGCCCAGCTCCGGATGGACCGACCGGTAGTCGCTGACGTCGTAGCCCCAGTCCATGTCGGGTGACGGCATGGTGGGCGACAGCCACAGGGCGTCCACACCCAGCCAGGACAGGTGCTCCAGCCGGCGGGTGATGCCCCGGATGTCGCCGAAGCCGTCACCGTCGGAGTCCTGCCAGGACCGGACGTAGACCTGGTAGACGCAGCCGCCTTCCCACCAGCGGTCGCCCCTCTCGCTCACCCCTTCACCGCGCCGGACGTGAGTCCCGAGACCACCGACCTGCGGAAGATCAGCACCAGCGCGCCGATGGGCACGGCCGCGACGCAGCTGGCGGCGAATATGGTGCCGAAGGGCACGGTGAACTGCGATCCGAACAGGGCGATGCCGACCGGTATGGTCCGGAAGTTGTTCTCGCTGTTGAACGACAGCGCCATCAGGAACTCCGTCCAGCACGCGGTGAAGGTGAAGATCCCGGCGGTGAACACCCCCGGCTTGGCCTGGGGCAGGACGATCGACCACACCGTGCGCAGCGGGGACGCCCCGTCTATCCGGCCGGTCTCCTCCATTTCTTTCGGTATGCCGAGGAAGTAGTTCCGCAGGATCCAGATGGCGAACGGCAGGTTGAACGCCGCGTACGGCAGGATCAGGGCCTGGTAGCTGTTCAGCCACCCTATGGTCTTCATCAGCAGGTACATCGGCGCGATGACGGCGATGGCCGGGAACACCGAGATCATGAGCAGGGCGACCATGAGGGGCAGCTTGTTGCGCATGGGCAGCCGCCCGAGGGCGTAGCCGGCCATGATCCCGAGCACCAGCACCAGAGCGGTGGCGCAGACGGAGATGACCACCGAGTTGATGATGTAGCGGGTGAACGTGTAGTGGGTGAAGGCGTTCTGGTAGTTGACCGTGGTCCAGGGGTCGGGGACCCACTTGCTGGTTGCGATGCTCCTCGGCCCCTTGAAGGAGCTGCTGATCATCCACAGCAGGGGGAGGATGACGAACAGCACCGTGACGGTCGTGGCGATGGTCAGACCGTTGATGTAGCGCCGCCAGCCGGTGCGGGTCTTCTTCAGTGCCATGTCAGTTCCCTTCCGTGCCGACCTGGGCCTTGAACACCCGGAGGAAGGCCATGCAGCCGATCACCACCAGCAGGGCGGTGCTGGTGGCCACGGCGGCACCCGGCCCGAACTTCAGGTCCTGGAACATGGCCCGGTAGCCGAGGACGGCCAGCGAGGTGGTCTGGTGCCCGGGGCCGCCCTGGGTGAGGACGAAGGGCAGGTCGAACAGGCCGAAGGCCTGGAGCACCCGGAACAGCACCGCCAGCGCGATGGTCGGACGCAGCAGCGGGAAGGTGATCCGCCAGAAGGTGGTCCAGCCGGTCGCCCCGTCCACTTCGGCCGCCTCGTAGACGTCGTCGGAGAGCATGACCAGCCCGGCCAGGACGATGATGGCGACGAAGGGTGTGGTCTTCCAGATGTCGGCGACCATCAGGGCGATGATGGCCGAGGTGTTGCCGCCGAGGATGACCGGGTTGCCGAGGCCCACGGCGTGGAAGATGCGGTCGACGATGCCGTAGGTCGGGTCGTACATGTACAGCCACAGCTCGGCGGAGATGACCGTGATGAGCGACCAGGGGATCAGCAGCAGCGCCATCATCCAGCCCCGTCCCCTGGTGAGGCGTTCCAGCACGAGGGCGATCGCCGTGCCGATGATTATCTCGACCAGCACCGTGACCACCGTGTAGAGGATGGTGAAGCCGAGGGCGTAGCGCCAGGTCCCGTTGTGGATGATGAGGTTGTAGTTCTGGAGGGTCCCGCCGTTGAACTGGAACCCGGAGCCGGTGACGTTCACGTTCTCGAAGCTCATCACTATGGAGAACACGATCGGGAAGATGGTCACGACCCCGATGACGACCAGGGCCGGGGCGGAGAAGAGCCAGCCCAGGCGGGCCAGGCTCTTGCGGTGGGCATCCGGCCGGCCGATCCGCGGCGGCGACACCTCCGGGGGGCCCGGTGGTTGGGGTGGGCGGGTTACACGTTCGGCGATGGCCATGCGACGCTCCTCTACTGGGGCCTCGGCCCGGAGGAGCGGCCCCGTTGCCGCTCCTCCGAGCCGTCCGGTGTGGTTACAGGCCGCCGCCCGAGACGGCGGTGTTGATGGCCGAGTTGGCTGAGCTCAGGGCCGCCTGCGGGGACTTGGTGCCCGCCAGGACGGAGCTGACGTTCTGGTAGATGGCCTGGCTGACCGCCGGGTAGTTCGGCGTCTGGGCCGGGCGGGGTACCAGCTTGGTCTTGGGCACCACGGCCAGGACGGCGTTGCTGGCGATCACGTTCGGCGAGGTCCGCACCGACTCGTTGGTGGGGATCTCGGAGAACTGCGTGGCCAGGATGTTCTGGGCGTCGGTGCCGGTCATCCACTTCACGAACGTGATGTCGGCGGCCAGGTTCTTGCTGTGGGGGTTGACGTAGAGGTTCCAGCCGCCGATGTTGGAGTAGCCGGGCGGCTGGTTGCCCTGGAACGTCGGCATCGGCGCCACGCCCACCTTGCCCACCACCGCCGAGCCCGAAGCCTGCGATGTCGAGTAGGCGTAGTCCCAGTTGCGCAGGAACGCCGCCTTGCCGGCGTCGAAGGTGTCCATGGCCTGCGACTCCTGGAAGGTCGACTCGGCCTTGGGGCTGACCCCGCTCTGAACCAGGTTCTGCATGAAGGTGAGCGCCTTCAGGGCACCGCCGTTGGCGGTGAGGGTCGACTTGTTGTCGCTGCTGTTGAGGACCGAACCGCCGGCGTCGGCCAGGAACTCCATGAAGTCGCAGGTCGCACCCTCGTAGTCGGCTCCCTGGAAGACGTAGCCGTACTGGGCCTGGCCCTTCTTCTGGATCTGCTGCGCATCGCTCATGAGCTGCTCCCACGTGGTGGGGACCGGCAGGTTGTCGGCGGCGAGGATGTCCTTGCGGTAGTACAGGAAGCCCTGGTCCTCGAACAGCGGGGCGCCGTAGACCTGGCCGTTGTAGGTGGCTCCGGCTACCAGCCCCTTGGCGAAGGTGTTCCAGTAGCTGCTGGGCAGATACTTCGACAGCGGTACCGCCAGCTGGTGGGCGCCGAACTGGGCCGGCCAGATGACGTCGCCCATGAAGACGTCGGGGCCGCCGCCACCGGAGATCTGGGTGGTGAGGGCCGCCCGGTTGGTGTCGGTGTCGTTGGGGGCCGAGACCAGGTTGACGTGGATGTTCGGGTTGGCCTTCTCGAAGGCCTGGATCAGAACGGTGCGGGGATCCGGCCCGCTCGTCGTGATGGGGCTGGCCCACCAGGTGATGCTTCCTGCGGTGGCGTTGCCCGGAGCGGTGCTGTTGCCGCCGGCCACGGTCGTGGCCGAGCCGCCCGAGCCACCGGTGGTGGCGCTGTTGGTGCCCGTGGACGACTTGCTGCTGCTGGAACACGCTCCCAGTAGGGCGGCCACCGCCAGCCCGCCGGCCACGACCGAGGCTGACCGCCGCCGGGGGATCCTGGGGGTGAACCGCTTGTTCGCTGATGCCATCTACAGCTCTGCTTTCTCGAGTTGCACTCGCTCTGTCTTTCCTGAACTGATCTGGGGACTTCCTGCGCCCGGGCCCGGCCCGGGCGGTAACGCCGTGGCCTGCAGGGCGGTCGTAGCCGGGGCCCGCTCCCGTCGCAGGCGGGCCGTGCTGGCCCGGACCACCACCTCGAGCGGCAGCATCTCCCTGGCGGCCGGGCGGCCGCCCCGGCCGATGAGGGCGCAGACCATGCGGGCGCCGATCACGCCGGATTCTCTCAACGGCTGGCGTACGGTGGACAGCCTCAGCATCCCCGCCGCCTCGATGTCGTCGAAGCCGATCACGGACAGGTCCCCCGGCACCGACAGCCCCATCTGCTCAGCCGCCCGGAGGACACCCATGGCCTGGGTGTCGGATGCGGTGAAGACGGCGGTCGGCGGTTCCGCGGATCGCAGCATCTCCATGGCCATGGCGGCGGCCGGCTCCGCGCCGTGGGGGCCGCTCCTCACCAGCCGGGGATCCGGCTCGACACCGGCGGCCCGTAGGGCCCGTCGGTACCCGCTCAGCCGCCGGGCGGTGGATGTGAATCCCAACCCGCGGTCGCGTTCGTCGCCGATGAAGCCGATCCGGCTGTGGCCGAGACCGAGGAGATGCTCGGTCGCCATCCGGCCGCCGGCCACGTCGTCGACCAGCACCCGGGGCACGTGGGCGATGTCGGCGTCGACCGCCGCCAGGGGGATGTGCCTGTCCTGCAGTCTCATGACGTAGCGCCTCGGCAGCGGCAGGGATACGGACACTATCCCGTCCACGCTGTGGCGCTGGGTGAGGGCCTCCAGGCGCCGGTCCCGCTGGTCGGCGGTCTCGATGTCGCAGACCACGCTGTCGATGCCCTCGGCGGTCAGGACCGCCAGTACGCCGGCCAGGCGGGCCACGACCGATGGGCGGGTGACGAAGGGGACCAGGACAGCGACCGATCCGGTGCGACCCCGGGACAGGCCAGCCGCCAGCCGGCTGGGCCGGTAGTCGAGGCGCTCGATGACCTCGAGCACCCGCTCGCGGGTGGCGTCGCTCACCCGGGCATGGCCGTTGAGGACCCGCGATACCGTCCCTACGCCCACACCCGCCCTGGCGGCCACCTCGGCGATGCTGACGCCACGGCCCAATCCACCTTCCTCCCAACGGCACCGGTAGCCCTGGACCCCCCTAGGGCGTGGAACCGGTTCCACGCCCCATGTCATCACTCGCGACGGGGCATGTCAAGCACTTGCTTGCGGTCGGCAGCCTCCGGCTCGGCCACCATCCAGGGGACCTCCAGCTCGCCGGTGGTGTCGGGGAGCACCACCTTCTCCTCCGGCCGGCCCCGCAGCACCTTCTCGAAGAAGGAGCGCTGGGCCTCCGCCGCGGGGACGTCCCGGCCGGCCGCTTCCGACAGGTACCACCGGTGCTCGAGGTACTGGTGGTAGGCCTCGGCCGGCTCCAGCCGCCCTCTCAGCTCGGCGGGGATCGCCGACACGAACGGCTCGAAGCACTCGGTGAGCCACCGGTGGGCGGCCACGCCCTCCGACACCGGCCGCCCGGCCCGCCGTTCCAGCTCCGCCCGGTAGGAGCCCAGGTCGTTGAGCAACCGGCGGGCCTGGTTCTCCTGCACGTCGATGCCCGTCAGCCGCATGAGCACCCGGCCGTGGTGGCCCTCGTCGACCACTGACGGCCTTATGCGGATGACCCCCTTGCCGGTACTCGATCGCACCGATATCTCGGTGGCGTCGAAGCCCAGGCGGTTCAACCGGTCGATCCGCTCCTCCAGCCGCCACAGCTCGTCGGCGGCGTACTCCTCCTCGGCGGTGAGCTCGCCCCACAGAGCCCCGTAGCGCGACGCCAGCCGCTCGGCGAACTGGACGGAGTCGATCCCGGCGGGCACCCGCCCGGCGGCGATCAGATCCTCGATCCCGCCGACGACGTTCTCCATGGCGATCTCCAGGTCGGCGGCCCGCTGGCCGTCGGAGAGGGTCTCGTGGTGCTCGGCGGTCTCGGAGTCGACGAGGTAGGCCCGCAGGCCGCCGGCGTCGCGACGGAACAGCACGTTGGCCAGGGAGCAGTCCCCCCACCAGAAGCCCTCGAGATGCAACTGGACGAGCAGGACCGCCGCGGCGTCGAGCAGCCTGCGCTGATTCTCCGAACCCCCCTCCCGACCGAGGATGTAGGTGTAGGGAAGAGCGAAGTCGAGGTAGCGGGTGACCACCACGCCCGGCAACCCCTCCCCTGCCCGGCTGCGGCGGTCGCTCACCACGCCCACGACCTCCACCACCGGCAGGTCCTCGGCCGCCATCGCCCGCAACAACCGGTACTCGCGACCCGCCAGCTCGTCGCCCAACTCCTTGAGCGCGAAGACCCGCCCGTCGAGCTCCACGAAGCGGACCACGTGGCGGGACCGGCCGTGGGCCATCCTGACCAGGCGGGGATCGTCCCACTCCTTCAGCGGGCGGTCCCATTGCAGGTCCACGAGCCCCGAGTACGACGACCGGCCGGCGATCTGGATCTGCACCGCGCCGAACTTAGGGCAACCGTCTGGCGGTGGCGAGGGCCGCTGGACGGGAACGCCGCGCCTGCCGGCCGACCGCACGGCCGGCCTCACCCAGCCCCTATTGTCTTGATCCATGGCAGTTATGCTCAAGCCCGGTGCCTCCTGGTGGGAGACCTACGCCCGCTGCGTGTCGGTGGCTCCCGAGGCGTTCGACTCGGACCGACTGCGGAACCTGACCCGCGGCGAGTGGCGCCGGGTGGGCGTGCCGGGGGACCACGTGAACCCGGTGGACGGGACCCCCATCCCCGGGCCCCCCAGGGTGGACTACGACGAGGCGGTGGCCGCCGTCCGCCACGCCTGCAGCGAGCACGCCAAATGGTCGGCGGTCGACCTGGACGAGCGGCGGGCCCGGGTCACGGAGGCGGTTGACGCCATGACCGAGCATCGGGACCTGCTGGCCCTGCTGCTGGTGTGGGAGATCGGCAAGCCGTGGAGGCTGGCCTGCGCCGACGTGGACCGCTGCCTGGACGGGGTCCGCTGGTACGTGGGCGAGATCGAGCGGCAGCTGGCGGTCGGCACCGACCAGGAACGCCAGCCCCTCCCCGGACCGGTGTCCAACATCGCCAGCTGGAATTACCCGATGAGCGTGCAGGTGCACGCCGAGCTGGTGCAGATGCTGGCCGGCAACGCGGTGGTGGCCAAGACACCCAGCCAGGGCGGCTTCCACACCCTGACGCTGGCGCACGCCCTCATGAAGCGGGCGGAGCTGCCGGTCACGCTGGTGTCGGGCGTCGGCGGCCACCTGGGCGAGGCGCTGATCCGCTCCGAAGGCATCGGGGCGCTGGCCTTCGTCGGCGGCCGGGCGAACGGCCGGCGGGCGGCGGTCTCCCTGGCCGACACCGGGCGGCGCCACATGCTCGAGCAGGAGGGGCTCAACACCTGGGGCATCTGGGACTTCTCCCAGTGGCACCTGCTGGCCCAGCACCTCCGCAAGGGGTTCGAGTACGCCAAGCAGCGCTGCACCGCCTACCCCCGCTACGTCGTGCAGCGCCGGCTGTTCCCGGCGTTCCTGGAGACGTACCTGCCGGTGGTCAAGTCGGTGCGCTTCGGCCACCCGCTGGCCGTGACCTCACCGGAGGAGCCGTTCCCGGACCTGGACTTCGGGCCGGTCATCCACGCCAACAAGGCGGCCGACCTGGCCAAGCAGTTCGACGAGGCGCTGCGAGGCGGCGGCATACCGCTCTATCGCGGAAGCGTCGGCGACGGTGTCTTCCTCGACGCCCAGGACACCTCCGCCTACGCGGCACCGGCATGCGTGCTGCAGCCGCCGGCCAACTGGTCGCTGCACCACGCCGAGCCGTTCGGTCCGCTCGACTCGGTGGTCGTGGTCGACACCGAGTCGGAGCTGCTGGCCGCCATGAACGCCTCGAACGGCTCGCTGGTGGGCTCGGTCGCGACCGACGACATGGACTTCGCGGCCCGGGTGGCCGAGCAGCTGCAGTCGTTCAAGGTGGGGGTGAACCGGCCCCGCAGCCGGGGCGACCGCGAGGAGGTCTTCGGCGGTCTGGGGCATTCCTGGAAGGGGGCGTTCGTCGGCGGTGACCTGCTGGTGCAGGCGGTCACCTACGGGCCCCAGGGCCCGGAGGAGCAGCTGTACGGCAACTTCCCGGACTACTCGCTGCTCCCCGAGCGCTGAGCCCCGCCGGGGAATACCGCAGTCGGCCGCCCGGTTCCCTTCGCTAGCCTAAACAGTTCCGAAATTGGACCCCGGGGAGAGCGTGCCCAGTCGCCAGATGAACCAGAAGATAGCGGTCAGCGTGGTGTTCGTGGCCGCCATGTTCATGAACATCATGGACACCACCATCGTCAACGTGGCGCTGCCCACCATCGGCCGGCAGTTCCACGTGCGGCCCGACTCGGTCGACACCGTGGCCATCGGATACCTGGTCAGCCTGGCGGTGTTCATTCCCGTATCGGGCTGGATCGGCGACCGGCTGGGCGGCCGCCGGGTGCTGCTGACCTCGATCGTCCTGTTCACCGCGGCGTCGGCGTTGTGCGGGGTGGCCCAGAACCTGGGCGAGCTGGTCGTGTTCCGCATCGTGCAGGGCGCCGGCGGCGGCCTGATGGTCCCGGTCGGCATGGCCCTGCTCTACCGGACCTTCCCCCCGGCGGAGCGGGTGCGGGCCTCCAGCATCCTGGTGGTGCCCACCGCCCTGGCCCCGGCCCTCGGGCCGGTCCTGGGTGGGCTGTTCGTCACCGAGGTGTCGTGGAGGTGGGTCTTCTACGTCAACCTGCCCATCGGGATCGCCGCCTGGGTGTTCGGCATGGTCTTCCTCGACCGCCACTCCAGCGACCAGGCCGGGCCGCTCGACGTGGTGGGCTTCCTGCTCTCGGCCGCCGGCCTGGGGCTGGTGATGTACGGCATATCCGAGGGTCCGTTCAAGGGCTGGGGCCAGCCGCTGATCCTGTCCACCATCATCGCCGGGGCCGCCCTGCTCGTGGCCATGGTGGTCGTCGAGCTGCGCGCCACCCGGCCGCTCATCGACATCCGGCTGTTCCGCAACGGCCTGTTCCGCAACGCCAACATCGTCATATTCGTGGCGACCATCGCCTTCCTCGGCGTGCTGTTCCTGGTGGCCCTGTTCTTCCAGGACGGCCTGGGACTGTCGGCGCTCCAATCCGGGCTCAGCACCTTCCCGGAGGCGTTGGGGGTGATGCTGGGCGCCCAGGTGGTGACCCGGTTCCTCTACCCCACCCTCGGGCCCCGGCGGGTCATGTTCACCGGGCTGCTCATCCTGGCGGTGTCGCTGGGGCTCATGACCCTCATCAGCACCACCGGCGAGCTGTGGTGGATGAGGCTGCTGCTGTTCGTGGTGGGCTACGGGATGGCGCACTGCTTCACCTCGGCCCAGGCCGCCGGTTTCGCCACCATCTCCGGGGCCGACACCGCCCGGGCAGATCGGA
>JAKAXG010000670.1 GCA_021827225.1 Actinomycetes bacterium
GCCGTTGAGCAGCGAGTCCACCCCGCCGGTGGTGGTGGAGCCGCCGGTGGCCGCCCCGGTGGCCCCGGCCAGAGCCGAGCCGGCGTCGGTGGCGGCACCGCCGGAGGAGCCCGCCGGGGTGTCGGTGGTGACGCCACCGCCCGTGCCGCTGCTGTTCTGCGCCACCCCGGCATGCTGCGGAGCCGTCGCCGTGGCACTGCCGGTGATGCCCTGGTCGATGGACCCGTGCTGCTGGGCGATACCGACGGCCTGGGCGTCGGGGCTGAGAACGTTGGCCGTCGCCGCCGCCTCGATGGGGGCGGCCACGTTCAGATTGGCGGCGGCCGCCAGGTCGACCGGGGCGGCCAGGTCCAGGCCCAGATCGACGTTGGCGTTGACGTCCAGCAGGGAGAGCACCTCTTTGTTCGGAAGAGCGACCGCGTCTTCCGCTTCGACTTCTTCCATCGAGAGCTTGTCGTCCACCTCGACCTCCTTCGATTGGTCCGTCCCCGGGACTATTCCCCGAAAGGCCGACCGGACAAACGCGTCGGAAGGTACACAGCTGGACGCCCGCAGATCCCGCCTGAACCTGCTGCGCTCCGGGGGAGGGACTCGAACCCCCAACCTAGTGGTTAACAGCCACCCGCTCTGCCGATTGAGCTACCCCGGAAGGACCGGGAAACCCTACCAGCTACTCGTCTTCGAGGTAGTCACGCAGATGGGCGGAGTGCATGGGATGGCGCAGTTTGGCCAGGGTCTTGGATTCGATCTGGCGGATCCGCTCCCGGGTCACGCCGAACTCCCGGCCGACCTCCTCGAGGGTGCGCATCTGGCCGTCCTCGAGGCCGAAGCGCAGGCGCACCACCTTGCGCTCCCTCTCCGACAGCTCGCCGAGAGCCTGGCCGACCGCCTCGTTGAGCATGGCCCGGGCCGCCGCCTCCGAGGGGGCGACCGCCGCCTGGTCCTCGATCATGTCCGACAGGCTGAAGTCGTCCTCCCCCATCGGCTGCTCCAGGGAAATGGTCTCCTGGCTGACCCGCAGGATGTCCCGCACCCGCTCGGGGGTCATCTCCACCCGGGCCGCCACCTCGTCGACCGACGGCTCCCGGCCCAGGTCCTGCAGCAGCTGGCGCTGGGTGCGGATCACCTTGTTGATGGTGTCGACCATGTGCACCGGTATGCGGATGGTCCGGGCCTGGTCGGCGATGGCCCGGGTGATGGCCTGGCGGATCCACCAGGTGGCGTAGGTCGAGAACTTGAACCCCTTGGTGTGGTCGAACTTGTCGACCGCCCGCATCAGCCCCAGGTTCCCCTCCTGGATCAGGTCCAGGAACGCCATGCCCCGGTTGCGGTAACGCTTGGCGATCGACACCACCAGCCGCAGGTTGGCCTCGATGAGGATCCGCTTGGCGGCGATGCCCTCCCGCCGCAGCCGCTCGTCCTCGGCCACCCGGGCCCGGTCGGCGATCAGCACCGCCTCCTCGAGGCACCGGAGGCGTTCGGCGGCGCCCGCCCCGGCCTCCACGCAGCGGGCCAGGACCACCTCCTCGGCCCCGCTCAGGAGCGGCACCTTGCCGATCTCGCGCAGGTACAGCCGGACCGGGTCGTCGGTCGATCCCAGGTCCCCCTCGACGCGCCCGCCGGCTCTTCCTCGCGGGCGCAGGTTCTTCACGGAAAAAGGGGCGGCCGTCTCCGCCGCCGGCCCGGCCCCGCCCGTCCCGCCCGGCGGCTGCGGCCCGCCCACCTCCACCTCGGCGTCGCCCTCAATGTCGATCTCGCCGCCGGTCACCGGGTCGTCGCGCCACTCGATCCCGGCGGCCCGGACCCGGGCGACCGCCGCCCCGATCAGGTCGGGGGTGAGCTCGACCGACTCCATGACGCTCAGCAGGTCGTCGGGTGTCAGGTAGCCCCGCTCCCGCCCGGCCAGCAGCAGCGCGACGAAGTCGCCGGTCGGCTGGCCCTCCGGCGTGAACGGCGACGGGCCGGCTGCGGACATCAGATCGCCCCCACGGGTTCCTCCCCGGCCGTCTCCTTGCGGGCGGCGAGCCACCCTACCAGCAGCTCCTCGGCCTCGACGGCGGCGTCGCGGTGGGTGATGTCGTCCAGGCGCATCCGTTCCAGGCCCATCTTCAACCAGGCGATGGTCGGCGCGTAGGCCGCCTGCTCCGCCGGCGGGGCCTGGCGCATCTCGGCCTGCAACTCCCGCAGCTCGGCCTGCACCGCCCGCTCGACGATGCGGATGACCACGTCGTCGGGGTGGGCGTCGCTCTCCTCGACCGCCACCCGCTGCAGCAGGTCGGCGGTCTGGGGGTCGGCGGCCTCCACCGCCTCGTGCAGGCTGCCGGCCGTGCTCAGCGCGGCGAACGCCCGGCGGGCCAGGGGGTGGGAGAACAGCGAGGGGCTCAACCGGCCGGCGACCGCCTCGGGGCGGTGCACCGCCAGACGCAGCGCCTCCAGGTCGGGTCCGCCGACCGCCACCGGCGCCGGGCCCTCGGGGCGGCGCTCCGGCCGGCGGGCCGGAGCCGGCGCCGCCGGGGCGGAGCGGGTCATGGTGCGGAGGCGGTCGACCTCCACCCGGCACCGGTCGGCGACCTGCATCAGGTACTGGTCCCGGACCAGCTCGTCGGGGTGCTCGCGCACCATGGCCACCGCGTCGCCGGCGGCCCGGGCCCGTCCCTCCGGGCTGGCCAGGTCGCTGCGCACGAACAGCCGCTCCAGCCGGAACCCCAGGTACGGGCGGGCGTCCTCCACGGCGGCGAGCAGCTGCCCGGGGTCGCGACGGGCCAGGTCGGCAGGGTCCAGGCCCTGCGGCAGGGCGATGACCCGGATGTCGACCTCGTAGCGCTTCTCCCACTCGTAGAACTTCTCGGCCGCCGCCTGGCCGGCGCCGTCCGCGTCGTAGGCCAGCACGATGCGCCGGGCGAAGTTGGTGAGCAGCTTGATGTGGCCGTCGGCCAGGGCGGTGCCGCAGGTGGCGACCGCCTCCCCGACGCCGGCCCGCTGCAGGCCGATCACGTCGGTGTAGCCCTCGCAGACGACGACCCGGCCCTTCTCGACCACCGGCTTCTTGGCCCAGTTGAGCCCGTAGAGGGTGCGGCTCTTGTCGTAGACGGCGGTGTTGGTGGTGTTCTTGTACTTCGGCCCCCGCCCCCCGGGCAGCAGCCGGCCGCCGGCGCCGACCGGCCGGCCGCCGGGCTCGAATATGGGGAACAGGATCCGGCCCCGGAAGAAGTCGGTGTAGCGGCCCCGGTCGTCGACGGCGGCCAGGCCG
>JAKAXG010000671.1 GCA_021827225.1 Actinomycetes bacterium
CACGAGGTGGGTCGGATGCTGGCGGAGCGGACCACCGCCGAGTGGCTGCGGTTCTTCCAGGAGCACGACGTGCCCGCCGCCGAGGTCCGACGCCTGGACGACCTGGTGTCGGAGCTACCGCTGGCGGTGCATCCCCACGCCGGGGAGTACCGCCTCATCCCCCCGCCGGTCCGCTTCTCCGGGGCCCCCCAGTCGGTGCGGCGGCCGGCCCCGCTGATCGGCGAGCACACCGAGGAGGTGCTGGCCGAGGCCGGCTACGACGCCCAGGGGATCGCGTCCCTGCGCAGGTCGGGGGCGCTGGGCGCGGTCCCGGGCGAGTTCTCCTGATGCTCCCGTAGGTTGGCCCACACCATGACGGCCGCGAACAGGGCGTAGGCGGCCAAAGCGTCGACGGTGAACCACCCGGTCAGCTCCAGGGCCAGCTGCAGCCCCAGCTGGCCGGCCTGCCCGGCACCGATGCCGATCTGGGCGGGCGAGAGCGGCTGATCGACCTGCACCACCGCGGCGGCCAACTGCGAGGCCAGGACCAGCAGCACCCCGCACACCGCGGCGGCACCCACCACCCGGTTGCGCAGTCGGGCCGCCACGATGGGCACGGCGGCCATGGCCACCGCCGCCAGCACCGTCCCCACGACCTGCTGCCAGGGTCCGGAGAAGGCGTTTCCCAAGCTGCGGGTGAGACCCCGGCCGGTCACCGTGCTGTAGGCCACGGCGTGATCCCAGGCCGGCAGGAAGGCCCCGGCGACCAGGAGGGCCAGCACCGCGATGAGCATGGTCCAGGCGGCCCGCTCGTGGGGGTCGTCCTCCCGATCACGGGTGGCCGGGGCAGCCGGGGCGGCCGGAGCGGCCGCCGGGATCTCCCAGACGCTCGTCGGCTCCCCGGTCGGCAGGGTGGCCGTCTGGTCGGATGCCCCGGGCGGAACCGGCATGGCTGCGGTCGGTCCCGTGACGGAGGCCGCAGCCGCGATCCCCGCCCCGTCCGGTTCGGAGGACCGGTCGTCACCGGCGTAGGGGTTGGGCCCCCCGGCGTCGGGCGTCCCGGGGGCGAAGGGGGCGGGGGCGGTGGCCCGGTCCGGGGAGTCGGGGGAGGTAGCGGCGCCGGGGGCGGCCGGGGCGGCCCAGTCGATGCGCCATTCAGCCCCGGATCGGGGCGCGTCGCCGGCTGCGGCTCCGGCGAAGGCCACTCCTCCGGCGGCCGGCGGGGCGGTGGCGTGGCGGCGGCGGGCGGCCAGGACCGATACGGCGGCGGCGGCCGCGCCCACCACCCAGGCGGACTCCATGAGCCACAGGCCGGGGCCCACCAGGGAGCTCCCGTACTTGAGGGCGTCTCCGAGGTCGGCCACCCGGAAGCCCAGCTCCCCGGCAGCCACGCCGACGGCCAGGGCGGCGGCCATGGGAGTGCGTTCAGGACCGGTGAGACCGATGCCCAGGGCCAGCGCCCAGGAGGCCGCCAGCACGGAGTACAGGGCGGCCTGATCGGGTGAGGAGGTGAGGGATGAGCCGGTGCCGGACCCCAGGAAGTAGCCGGGGAACATGGCCACGACGTGGAGTACCACGGTGGCCACCAGCAGCCCGGCGGCGGCCAGGTCGAGCGGGGCCGGCCGCCGGTGCGCCTCATGGTGGGGCGGGATCGCCATCTGCATGGTCAGGGATTATCGCCGCAGAAGATGAACAGAAGATGAGCCATCAGCCGGCCGCCCTCATCGAGTAGGAGTGTCTCCAGTCGGCGAGCAGGCTGCGCAGCGCGGTCACCAGGGCGATCGGCTGGTCCAGCATCACATGGTGGTAGGCCAGCGGGATCTGGATCACCGGGGCGGTGCGCCCGAGCAACTCGTACATGTGGCGGCCCACGTCATCGGTGACCAGACCGTTCTCCGCCTGGAGCACCGCCACCCGGCACGGGATGGCGGCGAGCACATCCGGACCGACCTCGCCGATGTTGTCGAAGAAGGTCGGGTCGAACTTCCAGGTCCAGCCGCCATCGACCTGGCGCAGGGAGTGCCGCCCCACGTGCTCCACCACGTAGGGCAGAAGTACCGGCTGGTCCGGAACGGTACGGAAGTGGGACAGGGCGGTATCCCGGTCGGGGTAGAGGCGCAGCGGCCCGAACGCCTCCCGGTTGCGCCTGGCCTGCTCCTCCGGGGAGGGGGCCCGCACCGGCGAGTCCACGATGATGATCCCCTCGAAGCTCTGCCCGAAGCGGGCGGCCGAGCAGAAGGTGGCGAAACCGCCGAGGCTGTGGGCCACGATGACCGGGGGCTGCTCGGAGGGGCACGACAGGGCCAGCGTGGCGATCTCCTCGGCCCAGTGGTCGAAGGTGTAGACCGGCCGGCGGCCGGAGTCGCCGTGGCCGGACAGGTCCAGGGCGGTGACGCAGCACTCCCGGGCGAAGAACGGGGCGATGTGGTCCCACCACCGGCTGTGCGCTCCGCCGCCGTGGACGAGCAGGAGGCTGGGCAGGGAGGAGTCACCCCATCGGCGGTAGGCGATGGGGCATCCATCGACCTCGATCCGGCCCTCCTCGGCCTTCTGGGCCAGGGCCGCCTCGAACCACTCCGGTGCCGGCTGCGTCTCGCTCACAGGCCGCAGGCTACCCGTCCGGCACCGCTGTCCCGCTCGCCGGGACACGCGGCCGGCCCGTCCGGGAAGGTCCACCTACGCTCGTTGGGCCACTGAAGGGAGGGCGCAGATGCCGGTCCGTTCGCTCGGATACGTGAGGTTGGAGGCCGAGGACATGGCCGCCTGGCGACGCTTCGCCGGGGAGTTCCTCGGGATGATGGAGGCGAAGGGGGGCAACCCCGAGGCGGCCTACTACCGGATGGACGACCACCCCTCCCGCCTGGTGATCACCCCGGCGGCCCAGAACCGGGTGGAGGCCATAGGCCTGCAGGTCGGCGGTCCGGAGGAGCTCCAGAGCCTGGTCGCATCGGTGGAGGAGACCGGCACCAAGGTGTCGCCCCTGGACCAGGCCGAGTGCCGGGATCGGGGCGTGACCGAGGCCGTCCGCTTCGACGACCCGGGCGGCAACCCGCTCGAGCTCTTCTGGGGTGTCGCGCTCAGTCACAGCAGGGCGGAGACCCCGCTGGTCACCTCGTTCGTCACCGGAGACCAGGGCATGGGCCATGTGGTCCTCACCGTCGCCGACGGCCCGGCCGCCTACGACTTCTACACCGGGGTGCTCGGGTTCAAGGGGCGGAACACCATGCGCCTGCCGGCCGCCCCGGCCGCGGACGGCACGCCGCAGTTCGA
>JAKAXG010000029.1 GCA_021827225.1 Actinomycetes bacterium
CGACCTGGCCCTGACCGACCGGCCCGACCCGCCACCCCCCTGGGTGGGGGTGGACGACGTGCCCGCTGCCCTGTCCTCCCTCCGTCGGTCGGTGGCGGCGGCCCCCCTCGCCGCCGCCGCCCTGGTACAGCTGCTGCGGATCAGCCCCGGCCGGCCGGTCGATGAGGGTCTGGCCTTGGAGTCGCTGGTGTACTCGATGCTGCAGAGCGGGCCGGAGTTCGAGGCGTGGAGAGCCGCCCGGGCCGCCCCTTTTTCCGGAACCGGCACGCTCGAGCCGCTGGTCGTCGAGCGGCGGGGAGAGGTGCTCCTGCTGACCCTGAACCGGCCGGAGGTGCACAACGCCTACAACCGGGCCATGCGCGACGCCCTCTGTGAGGCCCTCACCGTGGCCGCCGTCGACCCCCGCGTCCGGGTGGAGATCTGCGGCCGGGGCCGGTCCTTCTGCAGCGGCGGCGACCTGACCGAGTTCGGCACGTTCCCCGACCCGGTCAGCGCCCACCGGGTGCGGACCACCCGCAGCCCGGCCCGGCTGCTGGCCTCGCTCTCGGAGCGGGTGGCGGCCACCGTTCACGGGGTGTGCGCCGGCTCGGGTATCGAGCTGCCCGCCTTCGCCGGCACCCTGCGGGCCCGCCCTGACACCCGGATCTGGCTGCCCGAGCTGAGCATGGGGCTGATCCCCGGGGCCGGGGGCACCGTGAGCCTGCCCCGGCGCATCGGGCGGCACCGCACGGCGTGGCTGGCGCTCAGCGGATCGGAGATCGACGCCGGCACGGCCCTCGGCTGGGGCCTGGCGGACGCCCTGTCAGGCTCTTAGGGCCAGCGAGGCGGCGGTAACCACGTCTCGGACGGCGTCGCCGATCCGCTGCCCGGTCCCGGCGTCGAGCAGGGCGGCCGCCCGGCGGGGGTCGACCGATACCAGCACCAGACCCGGCTCGTCGAAGCTGGTCTCGCCGTCCGCCTTGGCGAACACCCGGCGCATGGCCGTGTTCTCCTCCATGACGTGCGCCACCAGCTTCTCGATCCCGGCCTCGCACGCCGCCACCCCCAGGGCGCCGAGGAGCAGGGTGCCGAGCCCCCGGCCCTGGTAGCGGTCCATGGCCGTGAAGGCCATCTCGGCGTCGGGGTCCCCCGGGCGGCGCACGTACCGGCCGGTGGCCATGCCCTCGTGGGTGCGGGCGTCGAGCACCACCCAGGCGAAGTGGTCGACGTAGTCGATGTCGATCAGGTAGTCGACCAGGGCGGGGGAGGGGGCGCCGGCGGTGAAGAAGCGCCGGCGGATGCTCTCCCGCGACAGGCTGTGGATGGCGGCGTCGAACGCCGGGCGGTCCGACGGCAGCAGTGGCCGGACGACGACCGGCGTCCCGTCCCGCAGCTCGATGTGGACCGGCCGCAGATCCTGGGCCAGCCGGGAGCTGGCCAGCCGGCGCAGCCGCGACCGCACCGTCTCCACGTCCAGCAGCTCCTCGAGGGCGGCCGCCCCCCCGCAGAGGAACCGGCAGTCCTCCACGGCGGTGACGGTGGCCGTGCGGGGCCGGTGGCGGAGCAGGGCCAGCTCACCGAGGATGGAACCGGGCCCGGCGTCGGACAGGTGATGGTCCGCGATGGTCACCGACACCCGCCCCTCCAGCAGGAGCCAGAACGTGTCGCCGTCCTCGCCCTCCCGCCCGAGCACCTCGCCGGCGGCGGCCGAGCAGGGCTGCAGGTGGCCCGCGGCGGCCGCCAGCCGCTCCTCCGGGGCGCCGCTCAGCAGCGGCAGCGCCGCCAGCTCAACGAGGTCTATCGGCGCCCCCATCGGCTGCGGGGTCAGGCGGCCGGCCCGTTGGCCAGGGTCACCGTCGCGGTGTGGCTGGCGCCGCTCGAGTCGGTCCACTGCACCGACACCTTGTCGCCCGGGTGGTAGCGGCTGATCAGGTTGGTGAGGGCGTTGGAGGAGTCCACGGGCGACCCGCCCAGGGCGGTGATGACGTCGCCGGCGCCGATGCCGGCTGCGGAGGCCGGCCCGTTGGGGATGGCGCCGCTGATGGCCGCCCCCTGGGTGGTCGACGCCGACGGCGAGGTGTCGACCTCCACCCCGAGGAAGGCGGTCGGGCCGATGTGCACCGTGTTCGACGCCTTGCCGGCCCGGATCTGCCCGGCGATGGACATGGCCGTGTTGATGGGGATGGCGAAACCCTGGTTCCCGGGGGCCTGGAACGAGAAGCCGGTCGACGCCGCGGTGTCCATGCCGATCACCTGACCGGAGCTGTTGACCAGCGCGCCGCCGGAGTCCCCGGGCTGGATGTTGGCGTTGGTCTGGATCAGCCCGGTGAGCTTCTCGCTGGTGCCGTTGCTCTCGTCCTGGGCGGTGATCGCCTGGTCGAGGGCCGTCACCTGGCCCGCCGCCGTGCTGGGCGTGCCGCCCACGCCGCCGGCGTTGCCGATCCCCACCACGGCCTGGCCGACGCTCACCTTGCTCGAGTCGCCGATGTTCGCCGTCTTCAGCCCGGAGGCGTTGTGGAGCTTGATCACCGCCACGTCGTGGGTGTGGTCGTAGCCGACCACCGTGGCCGTGTAGGTCTGCCCGTTGGCGATGTCGGTGGCCTTGATGCTGGTGGCCCCGGAGATGACGTGGTTGTTGGTCAGGATGACCCCGTCCGAGGTGAGCACGATGCCGGTGCCGGCCGCCTCGCCGTTCTGGTAGCTCAAGGTGGTGTCGATGTCGACCAGCGAGTTGGCGGCGGCGGCCGCCGCGCCGCTCAGTGCGCCGGAGCCGTTGGTCCCCCCGGAGGACCCGGTCCCGCCGTTGCCGTTGCCGGAACCGAACGGGTTCAGGCCGAAGCCGGGGGTGTTGCCGGTCCCTCCGGTACCCACCGAGTTGTGCACCGACCGCCACACACCGTGGCCGATGCCCAGCCCGACCAGCACCGCCACCACCAGCAGCAGGGCGGTGATGGCGTGGGGCAGGCTGCGCCGCGGACGGGGGGGCGCCCAGCCGTAATGCCACCCCGGGCCGTACGGGCCGCCGGGTCCTCCGGGTCCTCCGGGCCCCCAGCCGCCCTGGTAGGGCTGTCCCCAGTAGGGGTAGCCGGGACGGCCTCCACCCTGACCCCAGCCGTCGTGGCGCGGGTCGCGCCAGCCCGGACCCGGCTCCCGCCAACCCGGACCCGGCTCCCGCCAGTCCGGCGGGGGCGGCGGCGGGCTCCAGGGGCCGTTGCCCCAGGACGGTTGGTCCTGGGGTTCGCCGCTCGATTGGGGATCATGGATGTCGTTCATGAGCTTCCGGAAGTGAAGAGGATTCCGCCAGTTAACCCCACCGACCTGAGCTTTTGGTAAAAGGGTGCTAAGAGGTCGCGACGGCCGGTACCGGTTTCCCTTCCCCCGAGGCTAGTTGTGAATCGGTTGGGCATCAGTTGCGTGCCGGGTGTCTGGAAATCGAAATGATCTACGGCGTGGCCGTGGAACCCCGCCTGGACGCCTGGTTGTCCGTGCTGCACCAGCAGAACGGGACGGACATGCTGCTCACGGACGGGTCCAAGCCCCTGCTGCGGATCGACGGCCGGCTGTCCCCCCTGGAGGAGTCGGAACCGCTCACCGGCGAGGAGATCGAGGTCATCGCCCGCACCCAGATCTCCGATCAGTACGGCGACCGCCTCCACCTGGGCAGGGAGGTGGACTTCTCGTTCTCGTGGCGGGAACGGGCCCGGATCCGGGCCAGCGCCTTCTACCAGCGCAACGCCTGCTCGTTGTCGCTGCGCCGCATCCCGATGGACATTCCGCCGCCCGACGAGCTGGGCCTGCCGCCCGGGCTCACGGATCTCCTGGACCGAGACAGCGGCCTCATCCTGGTGACCGGCCCCACCAACTCCGGCAAGTCCACGTCGATGGCCTCCATGATCGACCAGATCAACCGCCGGCGCTCCTGCCACATCGTCACCATCGAGGACCCCATCGAGTACCTCCACGCCAACCGGCGGGCGGTGGTGAGTCAGAGGGAGGTGGGCAGCGACACCGAGTCCTTCGCCAGCGCCCTGCGGTCGGTCCTGCGGGAGGATCCCGACGTGGTGCTCGTCGGCGAGCTCCGCGACCCGGACAGCATCGCCGCCGCCCTCGCCATCGCCGAGACCGGCCACCTGGTCATCACCACGCTGCCCACCAACGACTCCGCCCATGCCGTCGACCGCCTCGTCGACGTGTTCCCGGCTCCCCGGCGCGCCCACATCCAGGTCCAGCTGGCCGGGACCCTGCTCGCCGTGCTCTACCAGCGCCTGCTGCCGGGGCTCGACGGGGGGATGGTCGCCGCCTACGAACTCCTGGTGGGGACCCCGGTGGTGCGCAGCCTCATCCGGGACGGCAGGACCCGCCAGCTGCGCCAGGTCCTGGCCACCCAGCGTGGTGACGGGATGCAGACCCTCGAGCAGCACCTCACGTCGCTCATCGGGGCCGGGCTGATCGACTACGGGACGGCCATCGACACCAGCCTGTACCCCCAGGACATCCCCCGACCGGTACCGGTCGGCGCCGGCGGCCTGCTCCGGTGAGGACCGGTCACATCCCGGGCTGAACCTGGCCTTCCGTCCGGCCGAGAGATAATCGTGCCGGTGGGACTCGGAGACTCGTTCGCGGAGGTCCTCCGCGCTGCGCAGGCCGGCGGGGAGTGGGCGTTCGACATCCTCTACCGGGAGCTGAACCCCCGGCTGCTCCGCTACTTCGGCTCCCGGGTCCCCACCGACGCCCAGGACCTGGCCGCCGAGACGTGGATGGGGGCGGCCCGTCAGATCGGATCGTTCTCGGGGGGCGAGGACGACTTCCGGCGCTGGCTGTTCACCATCGCCCACCACCGGATGGTGCAGCACTTCCGCTCCGCCGGCCGCCGGCGGGACGAGCCGGTCCCGTTCGAGGCGCTGGCCGGCCACGCCGACCTCCCGGGGGCGGACCCCGCTGACCAGGTCGTGGGAGCGGCCTCGGCTCAGGCCGCCGCCGCCCAGATCGCCTCGCTGCTCAGCCCCGATCAGGCGGAGGTGGTCCTCCTGCGCGTCCTCGGGGGGATGTCCGTCGAGGAGGTCGCCGCCGTGGTGGGCAAGCGGCCCGGCACGGTGAGGGTCCTGCAACATCGGGCGATCAGGAAATTGGCGAATGAGAATTTCCCGATGGAGGTAACTCCGTGAGTCCGGGCCGCGATTACGGGAACGAGATGCCCCGCCACCCGTTCGACGACGCCACAGCCGACCGGCTCCTCGCCGGTCACATGGCGCCGGCGGACGCCCCGCCCGGCTACGACCGCCTCGCCGCTCTCGTCCAGGCGGCCACGGGCCCCGCTCAGCAGGCGGAGCTGACGGGCCAGGCAGTTGTAGTCCGGGCGGCGGCAACAGCGGCAGCTCACTCGTCCCTGATTCCCGCCCCTAGAGGAAAATCCATGCTCTCGAAGCTCCTGACCGCCAAGGTCGCCGCCGCCGCGACCGTCGCCGCCTTCGGGCTCGGAACCGCGGCGGCCGCCGCCACCGGCGCCCTTCCCGGCCAGCACCCGGCCTCCCACCACGCGGTGATCGCCGCCGACTCGACCAGCTCCACCTCGAGCACCACCTCGAGCACCACCTCGACGACGACGTCCTCCACCACGTCGTCGACCTCCTCCACCACCTCCACGTCGGTCGACTCGGGGACCGCCGGCACCCAGTCCTCGGGCTCGACGGCGTCCACCCTGCCGGCCACCGGCCCGGCCAACGCCGCCGCCCAGTTCGGCCTCTGCACCGCCTTCCTCGAGCACCACCCGATGACGTCGGGCTCCACCCCCTCGTCGGTGCCCAGCGACAACTCGACCGCCTTCCGCGCCCTCATCGCCCAGAACGGCGGGCTCACCGGCACCATGACCTACTGCCAGGGCGTGATCACCGCCCACAGCAGCACCAGCTCGACCAGCTCCACGACCGACCAGAACGGGCGACCCACCGACGCCGGCAAGCCGGCCAGCCCCGGTGACTCCTCCTCCCACGCCAACAGCTCGGACCACGGCAGCACCGGCTCCGACCACGGCCAGGCGCCGGTGAGCACCCCGGCCTCCACCGGCAGTGGCACCGCCGGCTCCGGCCACGGTGACAGCTCCACCAGCGGCTCCGGCCATGTTGACGGCTCCACCGGCACCAGCACGGCGGCCACCGCCGGCGGTGGCGCCAGCACCGCCGGGTCGGGTGCCGCCTCGGCCCACGGCCACTGATCCGCCCGGCCGGGCCCCGGCGGCCGGTTCCGTCCGATCCGGGCGTTCGGCCCGGTTCGGTCACCTCCTTCGCCGGTTGACGGCCCCGCCGCCGGGCGGGTGGGCTGCCCCCACCCGCCCGGCGTGGCCGTATCAACAGGGTGACAACTCCGCCGAGTATCCTTTTTCCGAACATGGCGAAGAAAGAGTCCCGGATCCTCGTCGTCGATGACGACCCGCAGTTGCGGTCCCTCCTCCTGCTGGTGTTGGAGGGAGAGGGTTACCCGGTGACGCTGGTGTCGGACGCCAAGAGCGCCATCTCGGAGGTGGAGCAGGGGGCCACGGACCTGGTCATCCTCGACGTCTCCCTGGGGGTCGACGACGGCCGCATGGTGCTGGCCCGGATCCGGGAGATGGGCGACCTCCCGGTGATCATGATCAGCGGCAAGGGCGACACCGCCGACCGCGTCCTCGGCCTGCGGCTGGGGGCCGACGACTTCCTGCCGAAGCCGTTCTCCCCGGTGGAGCTGGTGGCCCGGGTGGAGACGGTCCTGCGGCGCAGCGGGCCGCGGACCGGCTCGGTGCCGGTGATCGACTTGGACCCCGCCGACGACAACGGCGCCACGGGGCTGCGGGTCAACGAGACCACCCGCGAGGTCACCATCGACGGGCGGCCCATCGAGCTGACCGCCAAGGAGTTCGACCTGCTGGCGTTCCTGGCCCGATCGCCCCGCCAGGTCTTCAGCCGGGGCCAGCTGCTGGAGCACGTGTGGGCCTCCCGCTCGGAGTGGCAGGACGAAGCCACGGTCACCGAGCACGTCCGGCGGGTCCGCCACAAGATCGAGCCCGACCCGGCCAAGCCCCGCTGGATCACCACCGTGCGGGGCGTCGGCTACCGCTTCGAACCTTAGCGTCGGGTCGAAACCGGCAGCCCCGGTCTAAACCCGCCCCCGGTTACGCACCCGCCCGACCGACACCACCTCCGCGACCCGTAGTCGCAGGGAGTCGGGGGTGTAGGGCTTGCGGATGACCGGGTCGCCATGGCCGGCCGGGATGGCCCGGGAGCCGGTGTATCCCGTCATGTACACCACCGGCAGATCCGGCCGGGCCGAGCGCGCCGCCTTCACCAGGTCCACCCCCGACATCTGCGGGAGTATCACGTCGGTCACCAGGGCGTCGAACGGCTCCCCGCCGGTCAGCCGGGCGAGGGCCTCCTCGGCGTCGGGTAGCGCCACCACCTCCAGCCCGATGGAGGTGAGAGCCTCCCGGGCCATGCCCATGAGATCGGTCTCGTCCTCCACCAGCAGCACCCGGCCGGTGATGGTGCGGCCCGCCGGCCAGTGCTCGTCGTCGTCTCCGGCCACGGTGAGGGGGGCGTCCTTCACGAGCGGCAGCCAGAGGCGGATCGTCGTGCCCTGGCCCGGGGCTGAATCGATGTGCATCTGCCCGCCCCGCTCCCGGACCAGGCCGTACACCGTCGCCAGGCCCAGACCCGACCCCCGGCCACGGTCTTTGGTGGTGAAGAACGGCTCCATGCAGCGGGCCAGCACGTCCGGGGCCATCCCCGGTCCGTCGTCGGCCACGCTCACCACCGCCAGAGGGCCCGACGGCAGGTCCAGCTCCCGTACCCGGTCGGCCGTCGGCGCGTCCACCTGGACGCTCACGTCGACCCGGCCCTCGCCGTTCATGGCGTCGGAGGCGTTGATCACCAGGTTGACGATGATCTGCTCCATCTCGCTCGGGTCGAGCCGGACCTTGATCACGTTGCGCGACGCCCGGATGCGCAACTCGACACCCGGCCCCACCACCCGGGCCAGCACCGCGTCCAGCCCCGACACCGCCCGCCCCAGGTCGATGACCACCCCCGAGTCGACCTTCTGGCGGGTCATGTCGAGCATCTGCTGTGTCAGGTTGGCCGCCCGCTTGGAGGCGGCCTCGATGTTGGCGATCATCGCCAGCTGCTTCTCGTCGTCGATGCCGCGCCTCAGGATCGACGCGTACCCGATGATGAGGGTCAGCAGGTTGTTGAAGTCGTGGGCCACCCGGCCGGCGACCTGGCCCATGGCGTCGAGCCTCTGCGCCTGGACCAGGGCCATCTCCGCCCGGCGCATCTCGCTCACGTCCACCCCGGCCACCAGCACCGACGGGCCGTCCGTCGAGTACACCGCCGGCAGCTGGGCCCCCGACACCGACAGCTCCCGGCCGTCCAGGCGGATCGTGCGCATCGACACGGTGCCGTACTCGAGCACCTCGTTGCCGAGCTTCAGGATCTCCTCCCGCATGGCCGACCCGAGCTGCCAGCTCCCCGGGTTGGACGGCCAGCCGAACAGCTCCTGGGCCGTCCTGTTGGCCATGGTGACGAAACCGGACGGGTCGACCTCGACCAGGGCCACTGGGGAGGCGTCGACCACCGCCCGCAGGCGGGCCTCGTGCTTGAGGGCCGTCTCGGTGCCGAGGGCCCGTTCGAACGCCACCGGGATCAGCGACGCCAGCGAGCTCAGCACCGGCTCCTCCTCACCGGCCAGCACCTCGTCGACGAACACCACCAGGGCGCCGTGCTGCCAGGGGTCGGTGTTGGGCAGCGGATAGGCGATCCACCCCCGGCCCCGGTTCACCCGCCCGCCGGCCACCGACTCGAAGGCGGTGTCGGCCACGTCCAGGTTCACCTCGCCGGCCTGGGCGTGGACCATGGAGCCGTCCGCCTTGGACCAGCGGGCCATGGCCCCCGCCGCCTCGTGGATGACGCAGGCCTCGAGGCACGCCGTGTCGAGGACCGCCTGCGGGGTGGCCGCCCCGGCCAGGTTGGTGGCCGCCGCCGCCAACCTCCGCAGCCGGCGCACGGTGCGGCTCTGCTCGCGGGCGGAGGCCTGCATCTCCCGGTGCAGCATCACCCGCTGGATGGCGGTGCCGATGCGGCTGCTCAGCTCGCTGGCCAGACGCAGCGCCGACGGGCGGAACCCCCGGCGCGTCCCGCCGGTCGCGGCGACGAACCAGCCCAGCGTCAGCCCGCCCCCCGTCACCGGGCTGACGATCATCGACTGGGCGGCCAGGTCCTCGCGCACCCGGTGGGCCGCCGAGCTGCCCTCCGACTCGGAGTACACCAGCACCGGGCGGCGGTCGTGGGCCACCATCCGGCCCACCGGTTCCCAGGCGGGAGGCAGCCGCAGACCGCCGGTGCGGTTGTAGCGGTAGGCGGCCGTCCGCACCGTCCCGTCCGGGCTGATCACCTCGATGGCGCACAGGTCGGCGAAGTCGGCCACGGACGCCTCGGCCACGCTGTCCATGGCCGCGTCGTACTCGTCGAGGGTGGCATCCAGGAGGCTGCTCACCGTGGCGAGCAGGTCCAGCCGCTGCAGCGCCTCCCGCTCACCGAGGAGGGCCACCTCGGTGGGTGTCATGCCGCTGCGTCCCGGATTGAGGTCTGTCATGTCGGTCAACCAGTGCTAGATCTTCCGACCCCCAGCGAGGCCACGTATCAAACAGGTGACCCTACGGTAGCTTGTCCGCCGCCGACCCGGCTCCCGGTTGCCTAATTCGGCCGGGACTTCTGCGGGCTTTGCGGCATAAGAGGCTGTTCTCCCGTTCCCCGGGGCTGTGGCCGAGCCCGCCCGCAGGCTCGGCCACAGTCTCCCCGGTCGGCTTCGGTCCCGCCCTCAGTTCTTGGGCAGATCCTTGAAGGGGACGACCTTGTCGTTGTTCGGCTCCTTGGGCAGACCCAGGACCCGCTCACCGATGATGTTGTGCTGGATCTCGTCGGTGCCGCCGTAGATCTGCGGGGCCTGGGCGAAGAGGGACATCTCGGTGATCATGCCGCCGAGGGCCCCGCCGGGCAGGTCCTGGAGGGCCTGGTCGCCGGCCGAGTCGTACCCGTGCAGCATCCCCCGCGAGCCGAGGATCCGCAGCCCCAGGTCCCGGGACAGGCGGAGGATGATGCTCATGGACAGCTTGGCGATGTTGCCCATACCGGCGATGTCGCCGCCGCTGGCCCGCAGGGCCTTCTGGCGCAGCCCCATGTAGCGGCCGATCTCGGTGAGGGTGTGCAGCTTGGCCAGGTCCTGGCGGATGCCGGGGTCGTGGTTGAGGCCCAGCTCGCGGGCGGCGGCCGTGAGCAGCCTGGACGTGCCGGCGACCCCTCCGGGACCGCCCGAGCCACCGCGGGTGCGGCCGCGCACCAGGTCGCCGGCCCGCTTGCCCAGGTCGCCGGCCACCGAGCCCGGCACCGCCGTGCTGGCGCCGGCCGAGCCGCCGCCGGCGCCCAGGCCGGCCCGCTCGAACGCCAAGGTGGTGTTGGCCACGGCCCAGCCGTTGCCGGCGCCGCCGATCATGGCGTCGTTGCCCACCCGGGCCTCGTTGATGAACACCTCGTTGAACAGGGCCCGCCCGGTCATCTCCCGCAGGGGCCGGATCTCCACGCCGGGCTGGTGCATGTCGAAAGCGAAGTAGGTGATGCCCTGGTGCTTGGGCACTTCCGGATTGGTGCGGGCGAGGAGCATGCCCTTGTCGGCCACCTGACCGCCGGAGGTCCACACCTTCTGGCCGGTGATCACCCACTCGTCGCCGTCGCGCACCGCTTTGCACTGCAGGCCGGCCAGGTCCGATCCGGCGCCCGGCTCGCTGAACAGCTGGCACCACGCCTCCTGCCCGGTCACGATGGGGCGGATGTAGCGCTCCTGCTGCTCGGGGGTGCCGTGGGTGGCGATGGTGGGGGCGGCCAGGAGGAGACCCAGGCCGCCGGGGGCGGGCAGGGCCCCGAACTCCACGATGGCCTCCTGGACTGCGACCGCTTCCGAGCGGGACAGGCCCTTCCCGTAGGCGCCTTCGGGCAGGGACGGCGACGCCCAGCCGGACGTCCCCAGCCGCTCCCACCACTCCGCCACGGTGAGGTCCGGGTCCCAGTTCTCACTGAGCCAGGCCTTGACCTCGGTTACCGCGTCCGTGCTCTGGGTGGTCGACATGACTAACGGGGCCTCCCCTCGTTGAAGTTCCTCGAAACTACAAGTATCCCCCGTCCTACGACCAACTCGTTGGTGGGAGATACCGTTCGGCAGTGACCTACGACGCGACCCCGGCCCGCACCTGCCTGTACCGCCAACGGGTGCGGTACTCGGAGGCGGACCAGCAGGGCGTGGTGTTCAACATGTGGTACCTCGGGTACTTCGACGAGGCCATGACCCTGTTCCTCGAAGAGGGCGGCCTGCCGTACTCCGCCATGCTCGACGAGGGCTTCGATGTGCAGCTGGTGCACACCGAGATCGACTGGCACTCGTCGCTGCGCTGGCCGGACCGGGTGGAGGTGACGGTGGGGGCCGAGGGCACCGGCCGCACCAGCTTCACCGTGCGCTTCGATGTGCGCAACGCCGCCGGCGACGACGTGGCCACGGGGCGGACGGTCTATGTGGTCGTGGCCACCGACGGCTCCGGTAAGCGGCCCATCCCACCCTCGCTGGGCCGGGCCCTCGGGTGGCCCGACGGATCGGCCCGGGACCCGGCCGCCACGGCGGTGGCGGGTGAGACCGGCGCGTGAGCCGGGAACCCGACGACACCGGCGGCGCTGACCGGGCCGAGGCCCTGGGCGCGTCACTGTTGGTCGACGCCGACGCCCGCCGCCGGCCCCGCGAACGCCGCCAGGCGGCCCGGCTGGCCCGGATCCTGGGCGATCCCGCCGGGCGGCGCGCCATCCTGGCCCTCACCGACGAGGTGCTGCGCATCGGCGACCCGGCCCGGGCGGCCGGCGTGTACGCCGGCCTGGTCCGCAGCGGCGGCAGCCTGGCCGCCGACTGGCGCTCGGCGCGCTTCATGGCGCCGGCGGACCGGGCTGCCTACGTGGCCGGTGGCCGGCTGGCCCCGCTGCTGCCGGCGGCCGTGGTGCCCCTGCTTCGCCGGCGGGTGCTGAAGGAGATGTCGGGCGTCATCCTGCCGGCCGGCCGAAGGGCCCTGCAGCGCCACGCCGCCGAGCGCCGGGCGCGGGGCATGCGCCTCAACATCAACGTCCTCGGTGAGGCGGTCCTCGGCGAGGACGAGGCCCGCCGCCGGCTGGCGCAGATCCTGGAGATGCTGGCCCGGCCGTCGGTCGACTACGTCAGCGTCAAGGTCTCCGCCATCTGCTCCCAGCTCGACGTGCTCGCCTTCGACGAGGAGGTCGAGCGCGTCGCCGGCCGCCTCCGGCCGCTCTACCGGGCCGCCGCCGCCCACCGGCCGGCCAAGTTCGTCAACCTGGACATGGAGGAGTACCGGGACCTGGCCCTCACGGTGGCGGTGTTCCGGAAGGTCCTCGACGAGCCGGAGTTCCGCCACCTCGACGCCGGCATCGTCCTGCAGGCCTACCTGCCCGACTCCCTGCCGGCACTCCGGGAGCTGTGCTCGTGGGCCCGCCGCCGGCAGGCGGAGAGCCGGCGGCCCGAGACCCGGGAGGCCGAGACCCGGGGGGCCGACGGCCCGGGCGGGGACGGCGCCGGCCGGCGGGGGGCGGTCAAGGTGCGCATCGTCAAGGGCGCCAACCTGGCCATGGAGACGGTGGAGGCCGAGCTGCAGCGCTGGCCCCGGGCGCCGTTCGCCACCAAGGCCGAGACGGACGCCAACTACAAGCGGATGCTGGCCGTGGCCCTCGACCCGGCCAACGACGGGGCCGTCCGGGTCGGCGTGGCCAGTCACAACCTGTTCGAGATCGCCTGGGCGGTCAGCCGGGCCGAGAGCGGCGGGCAGCGGCACCGCCTCGAGCTCGAGATGCTCGAGGGCATGTCGCCGGCGGCGGCCGAGGCGGTGGCCGCCCGGTTCGGGGGGCTGCTGCTCTACGCGCCGGTCGTCGACCCGGGCGATCTCCAGGCGGCCATCGCCTACCTGGTCCGCCGGCTGGACGAGAACAGCGCACCGGACAACTTCCTGGCCCACCAATTCGCCATGACCCTCGACTCGCCCGCCTGGGCCGCCGAAGCCGCCCGCTTCCGGGCGGCGGTGGCGGACGCCGGCCGCCCGCAGGAGTCGCCGGCGGCGGCGGTGGCCAGCCGGCGCACCCAGGACCGGGCCCGGGAGGAGGCGCAGCCGGCCCCGCCGGCCGAGGGGGGGAGCGGCTTCCTGAACGAGCCCGACACCGACTTCACCCGGCCCGCCAACCGCGACTGGGTCGCCGCCCACCTGCAGCGGGTCGGCGAGCAGGGATTGCCCGAGTACCGGCCCGTGGTCGGCGGCCGGCCGGGCCGAGAACCGGCCGACCGGGACGGCATAGACCCCAGCCGCCCCGACCGGCCCGCCTACCGCTGGGCGTCGGCCGAGGCCGCCACCGTCGAGGAGGCCATCTCCGCCGCCCGCGCCTTCCGGGAGGAGTGGTCAGCCACCCCTCCCGCCGACAGGGCGCGGACCCTCAGGGCGGCGGCCGCCGGGCTGGCCCGGGCCCGGGGCCGGCTTCTGGCGGTGATGGCCGTGGACACGGGCAAAACCGTCCGGGAGGGCGACCCCGAGGTCTCGGAGGCGGTCGACTTCGCCTCCTACTACGCCGCCCATGTCCCCGACCCGGCCGCCGGCTTCCGCCCGTACGGCACGGTGGTGGTCGCCTCCCCCTGGAACTTCCCTCTGTCCATACCGGCCGGCGGGGTGCTGGCCGCCCTGGCCGCCGGCAACACCGTCATCCTGAAGCCGGCCCCCGAGGCGGTGGCGGTGGCCGGGGAGCTGGCCCGGGTGCTGTGGGCGGCGGGCGTCCCGCACCGGGCGCTGCAGTTCGTGCCCTGTGCCGACGGGGACGCCAGCCGGCTGCTGATCACCTCCGCCGGCGTCGACGCGGTGATCCTGACCGGCTCCTGGGACACCGCCCAGATGTTCCGGCGGTGGCGCCCCGACCTGCGCCTCCACGCCGAGACCAGCGGCAAGAACGCCATCGTCGTCACCGCCACGGCCGACCCCGACCAGGCCATCGCCGACCTGGTGCACTCCGCCTTCGGCCACGCCGGCCAGAAATGCTCGGCCGCCAGCCTGGCCATTCTCGAGGACCGGGTGTTCGACGACGGCCGGTTCCTCCGTCGCCTGGCCGACGCCGTCCGCAGCCTGCGGGTGGGACCGGCCGCCCGGCCGGCTACCGCCATGGGTCCTCTCATCCGCCCGCCGGAGGGGCCGCTCGCCGCCGCCCTCGGCAGGCTGGAGGCGGGGGAGCGGTGGCTGGTGCAGCCCCGCAGGCTCGACCGGCACGGTTACCTGTGGAGCCCGGGCGTGAAGACCGGGGTGGAGCCCGGATCCCCGTTCCACTTGACCGAGTGCTTCGGGCCGGTGCTGGGGGTCCTGCGGGCCGCCGACCTCGACTCCGCGTTGCAGTTGCAGAACGCCCCCGCCTACGGCCTCACCGGCGGGCTCCAGGCCCTCGACCCGCTGGAGGTGGAGCACTGGCGGGCCCACGCCCACGC
This sequence comes from Actinomycetes bacterium, assembly GCA_021827225.1. The sequence goes on from JAKAXG010000029.1 coordinate 14,557, forward strand.
CGGGAACCTCTACGTCAACCGGGGGATCACCGGGGCGGTGGTCGGGCGCCAGCCGTTCGGCGGCTGGAAGCGCTCCGTCGTCGGCCCCGGCGCCAAGGCCGGCGGTCCCAACTACGTGGCCAGCCTGGGCACCTGGCCGGCCGCCACCGGGCCCGCTGGTGACGCCGACCGGCTCGAGCGGCTCTACCGGGGTGCCTGGCAGCGCCAGGCCCGACCCATCGACCCCACCGGGCTGCGGGCCGAGTCGAACGTGTTCCGCTACAGGCCCCTGCGCCGGGTGGCCGTACACGGAGCCGACCCCGACGACCGGACCCGGGTCCGGGCCGCCGCCGGCGCGGTCGGCGTCGAGGTGGAGTTCGTCGAAACCCCCCGCCAGGTCGCGGCCACCCGCTTCGACAAGCTGCGACTACTGGGTGCCCCCTCCGCCGAGCTGCACGCCGAGGCGGCGGCCAGCGGGGTCTGGCTGGACACGACCCCGGTCGCCGCCCAACCCGACCGGGAGCTGCTGCGCTGGGCCCGCGAGCAGGCGGTGAGCGAGAGCCGCCACCGCCACGGCGATGTCACCTCCCGCCGGCCGGGGCTCCTGCCGCCACCCCCGGAGCCGCGCCCGTGACCGACCTGCTCGACCTGGTGCGGGCCCAGGTGGCCGCCCGCCGTCCGCTCGACGGCCGCGAGGCCCGCTCCCGGGACCGGATGCTGGTCGCCCTTGGCCGGCTGGTCCGCCCTTTCGACCGGGAGGCCGATCCCACCCACGTGACCGGCTCGGCCATCGTGACCGGCCCCGCCGGCGTGCTGCTGCACCGGCACAAGCGACTCGGGATGTGGCTGCAGCCCGGCGGCCACCTCGAGCCG
>JAKAXG010000672.1 GCA_021827225.1 Actinomycetes bacterium
CTCCAAGGTACCTGCGGGCGGGCTACTGCCCGGCCATGCCGGAACCCGCCAGCACCGGGCAGGGGAACCGCCAGCACCGCGCAGGGGAACCGCCAGCACCGCGCAGGGGAACCGCCAGCACCGCGCAGGGGAACCGCCAGCACCGCGCAGGGGAACCGCCAGCACCGCGCGGCCCGACCGGATGGCATGTGGGCCGGTGCCGGAGCGGTCCCTCAGTGCCGCCGGCCCTTCTTCCGCGGTCGGGGCGGCGGCCGGGTACCGGAGCGGGACGGCACCTCCGTGCGCAACGGGATGGACCCGGTGCCGGTGCTGGCCGGCTCACCCTCCCGTCGGCCGAACTCCTCCTCGGGCGGCAGATCTTCGGGGCGGCCCGGGCCGCTGCGCTTGGCGGCGGCCACCCTGCCGGCGGCCGGTTCGCCCTCGGTGACCCCGGGGACGATGTCGGTCCCTGAGAGCCCGGCGCCGGCCACCGCTGCCGGTGTCAGCCGGCGCCGGTTGGGTTGCTCCAGCCGGCGGCGGATCTCGGCGTAGCGGGGCTCGCGCTCCTTGAGCAGGGCCAGCAGGGGCGAGGCGATGAATATCGAGGAGTAGGCGCCGGTGGTGAGCCCTACGAAGAGGGCCAGGCCGAAGTCCTCGAGGGCGGTGGCCCCGAGGATCCAGGAGCCGACGACCAGGATCGACAGGATCGGGAGGATGGCGACCAGGGAGGTGTTGAGCGACCGGGCCAGCACCTGGTTCATGGAGAGGTTGACCGTGTCGGTGTAGGTGAGCCGGTTGGTCGACGCCAGGCCCCGGGTGTTCTCCTGGATCCGGTCGAACACGACGATGGTGTCGTAGAGCGAATAGCCGAGGATGGTGAGGAAGGCGATGACCGTGTCCGGGCTGACCTGCAGGCCCGACAGGGAGTAGATGCCCAGCGTGACGAGGATGTCGTGCACCAGGGCGGTGAGGGCGGCCAGGGCCATCTTCCCCTCGAAGCGCAACCAGATGTAGATCGACACGACAACGAGGAAGATGATCACCGCCTCGATCGCCTTGTTGGTGATCGTGGATCCCCAGGACGGGCCGATGTCGTTGATCTGGACCTCGTTGGCCGGGACGTGGGCCATCTTGGCCAGGGCCGTGGTCACAGCGGCTACCTGGTTGGAGTGCCCGGTGACGGTGGCCGCCGCCTCGACCTTCACGGTGCGCTGCCCGGTCAGGCTGTTGGTCAGGATCTGGATGGTCGACTGGCCGAAGCCGGGCACGGCGGCGCCCACGACGGAGCGGACCTCCGCCACCGAGGCGCTGGAGGGCACCTCCCACACCGTGCCGCCCCGGAAGTCGATGGAGAAGTTGAGGCCGCGGGTGGCGAGGGAGATGATCCCCACCACGATTATCGTCCCGGAGATGGCGAACCAGCGCCGCCACCGGCCGGCGAAGTCGAACGACGTCTCGCCCCGGAAGAGGCGGACGAAGGCGTTGGGCTTGGCCATCTAGGCCTCCCCCGTCCGGGTGCGGGCGCCCAGCCCCCGGGAGATGCCGAAGACCGGGTTGTCGGTGAAGGCCCTCCGGCGGCCGACCAGGATGACGGCCGGGCGGATGAAGAAGTAGGCGGTGAACACGTCGAGCAGGGTCGACAGCCCGAGGGTGAAGGCGAAGCCCCGCACGTCACCGATGGTGAAGATGTAGAGGATCAGCGCCGCCATGAACGACACCAGATCGGCGGTCAGCACGGTTCGGAAGGCCCGGGAGAAGCTGCGCTCCACCGACTGGCGGACGCTCCGGCCGGCCCGTACCTCGTCTTTCAACCGTTCGAAGTACACCACGTAGGAGTCCACGGTGATGCCGACCGAGACGATGATCCCCGTGACCCCGGCCAGAGTGAGGGTCAGGCCGCTGCTGTAGCTGAGCTGGGTCAGGATCGAGTAGAGCAGGGCGCCGCCCACCCCGAGGCCGACCAGCACCACCAGACCGAGGGCCCGGTAGTAGATCAGCATGTAGATCATCACGACGGCGATGCCGCCGATGCCGGCCAGCAGGCCGGCCCGCAGCGAGTCCTTGCCGATCGTGGCCGAGACGGTCTGGACCGACTGGGGCACGAAACGCACCGGCAGCGACCCGTACTTGAGCTCGTTGGCCAGGGCCGTGGCCTGGGCGCTGGTGAAGGGAGCGGCCGACGAGCCGCTGATGACGGCGGTGCCGTGGAAGCTGGACGCCTGGATGGTCGGTGCCGACTCGACCACCCCGTCGAGCTCGAACGCCTCGAGGCTGCACGGCGGGGGGTTGCTCGTGTTCTGCTGGTAGCAGGCGTAGCGGGTGGCCGCGATGTTGTCGAACTCGGCGGCCCCCTTGCTGGTGAAGGTGAGCACCACCGAGTACTGCCCGGTGTTGGGATCCACCTGCACCGCGGCGTTGGACACCGCGGAGCCGGACATGTCGGCCGGGCCGAGCACGTAGCGCACCTGGCCGGTGCGGTCGGGGAGGATCACCGAGGCCTTGGCGTTGTCCTGGGAGGAGGGGGTGGACGGGATCTGGGCCGAGTTGGAGGCGCTGCAGTCCGCCTGGGACACCGCAGCGGTGGGCGACACCGGGGTGCCGGCGCTCGGGTTCGACACGATGGTCGTGGGCGGCACGGTGGAGGCGCTCGGGGCGGTGGTGGCTGCCGGGGTGGCGCCGCTCCCGGAGGTTGGCAGGTCAGCCGCGGTGAGGCGGATCGCCGGCGCCTCCCCGAGCGACTTGGCGGTGGTCGCCGGCGTGGTCGCCGGAGCGGTGGAGGGGGCGGCCTTGGGGGCCGTGGTCGGGGTGGTGGTGGCCTTGGAGGGCGCCGCGTAGGGGGCGATCTCGCAGTAGACGGGCCGGAAGTACAGCACCGCCGTCTTGCCCAGTTCGGTCAGGGCCTGCTGGGAATCCTTGATGCCGGGCAGGTTGATGACCACGTCCTTGCCCTGCCGGGCCACGTTGGAGTTGCTGACGCCGAGGCCGTTGACCCGCCGGTCGATGATGTTGACCGCTTCGTTGAGGGTGCCCTGGTTGACCGTGCCCTGGGGTTGCAGCACGACCGACACGCCGCCCTTCAGGTCCAGGCCGAGCAGGGGTGTGTGGCCGAGGCCGATCGTGGCGCCGAGCGCCCCGACGGCGACCACGATGATGAAGAGCAGCGACCAGACGAGACCTCGCCGCACCGGTCAGTCCTGCCGGCCGGCCGGTCCTGCCGGCGGCTCGTCATGGGGCGGTTCG
>JAKAXG010000673.1 GCA_021827225.1 Actinomycetes bacterium
GATCTCAGACCCGGAGCGGCTGAGCGGGGCCAGGGCGGCCAGCCACTCGTCATAGAGGCCCGCCTGGGTCCGGGGCGGCCCGTCCGGTGGGCCGGTCGCCGGATCTGCCGGCCCGGGGGACCCGGCCCCGCCCGAGCCGGCCGCCGGATCTGCCGGCAGGGCGGAGCTGGCCCCGGCCGAGCCGGTCGCCGGGCCGGCCGTGACCAGCGATCCGAGAGCGGCGGCCACCGCCGAGATGCGGCCGGTCATGGCCGCTGCGGCGTCGTCGTCCAGGCTGGCACACGCCGGCGCCAGGCTGACCCGGGCCCGGGCCACCACCCCCGCGACCACGCGGCCCAGGGCGCCGGCGTCGGCGCGGCGGACGGTCCCGTAGCGGAGGGCCCGGGCGAGGGGCACCACCGCGTCCATGAGCTCCGAGACGTCGGTCGCCAGGGCCGCCCTGGTGTCGAGAGCGGCCATGGTGGCCGGGACCGCGGCCGGCAGATCAGCCAGCAGACAACGCTCTATCAGCTCGGTGACATCCCCCAGCCTGGTCGCGCCGGCCGCCAGCTCCACCGCCCGGTTGGCGGCCGCCTCCTCGACCGTGGCGCCGTACATGCTCGCCTCGATCACCCGCACCGCCAGCTCCGGCTCCCATCCGAGGCTCCAGTCCTCCCGGAAGGTGCCGGTCCCCCGGCCGATCTCCTGCAGCACCCCCCAGGGGACGGACAGGAGATCCAGCCGGTGCAGCAGCCGGCTCCTGGCCAGGTCGACGTCTCGGCGCAGGTCCAGCTCCAGGAACCTGACGGTGGGTTCGGGCCTCAACCGGAGGCGCCGCTGCTGCGCCGCCAGGTCGGCGGCCAGGGCCACCATCGGCGTCTCGGCGGGGACCCGGCCGACGGCGTCGCCCACCACCAGGCGCCTGTCGATGAGGTGCAGGGTGGCGTCATGCCCGTCGGTCAGAGCGGCTCGGGCGGCGTCGGTGCACTCCGACAGCCCGGCGAGCGGCCGCCCCCGCAGAGCGGCCAGGGTCTCGGCCAGGCGGACGGCGTCGATCACCGACGCCGGCGGTGCGTCGAGCCGCTCCTCGCGCAGCAGCGCGGCCACCTTGACCATCCAGCGCTCGACGGGCCGGTCGGGGCTCACGAAGAGGTGCTCGTACCAGCCCGGTGCGGCCACGCCGGCCCCGTAGCCGCTGGTGAAGCTGAGCCGGTCGTTGGTCCACGGCACCCAGGTGACGGTGGCCTTCTCGCGGGTCAGCCCCTTCAGCAGCTCGGCGTCGGGTCGGGCCGGTCCCCGCTCGATCAGAGCCGGAGCGTGCCAGGCTCCGCAGACGACGGCGACCCGTCCGTGGGTCTTCTCGGCGGCCCGGATGTGCTGGCGCATGGCCGCCTCCCGGCGGGCCTCGGTCAGGGTGTCCCGGCCCGCGGGCGGCGGGGTGCCGGCGCGCAGCGCGGCCATGGCCTCCACGACGGCGTCCCAGGGCTCCTCGTCGCGGCGGTGTTCGACCACGTCCTCCCACCAGCGCTCGGTGTCGTCGTAGCCGGCGGCCGCCGCCAGGAGGGCCAGCGGATCGCCGCCGTAGGCGGGAGGCGGGGGGGCCGGCCAGCCTCCCTCCTCCGGGAGGGAGCCGCCGGGTCCGGCGGGATCTGGCGTCGGACGCGGTGGAGCCAGCGACCGGGCGAGGAAGGCGGCCGCCGGCAGGTCGATCATCCGGGCGGGCACCTCGCGGTCGAGGGCGTGGCGCAGGGCCACCCATTCCGGTGACCAGGCCGCCATCGGGTAGAACGACGCCCGGCCCGGATGGGACCTCAGGTAGGCCAGGAGGGCGACCGGCGGTCTCATGTCGCCCGACGCGGCAAGTGACAGCACGGGCGCCGCTTCGGGCGGCCCCTCGATCAGCACCACATCGGGCTCCCAGGCCCGGAGCGAGGCGGCCAGGGCGCGCCCCGAACCGGGGCCGTGGTGGCGTATCCCGAACACCCGGACCGTCACCGCCGGCGCCCGGCTTCCGGCGTCATCCGAGGGCCCGGCAGGCCCGGTACAGGTCCGACCAGCCCTTCCGGTCGCGGGCGACCGTCTCCAGGTACTCCTCCCAGGCCACCAGGTCCTGTACGGGATCCTTCACCACGGCCCCGACCAGCGAGGCGGCCACGTCCCCGGCTTCCAGCTCCCCAGAGCCGAAGTGGGCCGACAGAGCCAGACCGTTGGTGACCACGGAGATGGCCTCGGCCGTGCTGAGGGTGGCCGACGGCTGTTTCACCTTGGTGCGACCGTCCGAGGTGACCCCCTCCCGCAGCTCCCGGAAGACGGTGACGACCCGGCGGATCTCCTCCAGGGCCGGGGTGGCCGGCGGCAGGTCCAGGGCCCGCCCCATCTCCTCCACCCGCAGCCTCACGATCTCCACCTCGTCGTCCAGGCTGGCGGGCAGGGGCAGGACGACGGTGTTGAACCGCCGACGCAGCGCCGAGGACAGCTCGTTGACTCCCCGGTCCCGGTCGTTGGCGGTGGCTATGAGGTTGAACCCCTTGACCGCCTGCACCTCCGTGTCGAGCTCCGGTATGGGCAGGGTCTTCTCGGACAGGACGGTGATCAGGGCGTCCTGGACGTCGGACGGGATCCGGGTGAGCTCCTCGACGCGCACGATGGTCCCGTCTCGCATGGCCCTCATGACCGGGCTGGCGACCAGAGCGGCCCGGGTGGGCCCGGACGCGATCAGCATGGCGTAGTCCCAGCCGTAGCGGATGGCCTCCTCGGGGGTGCCCGACGTCCCCTGGACCAGCGCCGTGGAGTCACCGCTGATGGCCGCCGAGAGGTGCTCACTGACCCACGTCTTGGCCGTGCCCGGCACCCCCAACAGCAGCAGGGCTCGGTCGGTCGCCAGGGTGGCCACGGCCACCTCCATCAGCCGGCGCGGGCCGATGTACTTGGGGCTGACCACGGTGCCGTCGGCGAGCGTGCCGCCCAGCAGGTAGGTGACCACCGCCTGGGGGGACAGCCGCCACCGGGGCGGTCGGGGCCGGTCATCCGACGCCGCCAGGGCCGCCAGCTCGCCGGCGTAGCGGACCTCGGCGTGCTGGCGTTGCACCTCGGCGTCGGGCGACGCTGGCGCCGGCGGGGACCGGTCGGGGTCGGGCGGTGGGGCCTCTCGGCGGGGGGACGGCTGGTTCATCGGAACTCCTGGTACATGGCCTGGCGGAAGTGGACGACGGCGACCATCTGGGTCAGTTGGCC
>JAKAXG010000674.1 GCA_021827225.1 Actinomycetes bacterium
CGGAGCGGTCGATTACGTCACCAAGCCGGTGGACCGGCCCTTCTGCGGGCCAAGGTTCAGGTATTCGTCGACCTGGCCCGCAAGAGCGAGTTGCTGCGCGCCCAGAGCGACCTGCTCTCACGCCGGTTGGAGGAGCACTTCGCTGCCGAGGCCAGGCACCTGCGGAAGCTGGCCGACGCGGCCCTTGCCATCAACTCGACGCTGTCACTGGAGGAGATGCTCCAGGTGATCAACGACAGCGCCCGGGAGATAATCGGCGCCCACGAGGCTGAAACGGTGATCACCACCCGCCCCGACCTCGGCTCACCCGAGCGATCCCGGTCCTATTCCGAGAAGTACGCAGCCTGGGCGGCCGAGGGCAGGCACACTGACCTCTCACCGGTCTACGCATTCGTCCTCGACGACGCGTCGGTGGTGCGGATGACCAAGCGGGAGATAGAACGGACCCTCTCCAGCCGGGGTCTCACCGGGGTGGCGCCGGGGCATCCCTTCCTGGAGGGGTGGCTGGCCGTCCCGCTCATCAGCCGCGAAGACCAGACGCTGGGGCTCATCCAGGTCGCCGACAAGGTCGACGGCGACTTCACCGGCGACGACGAGGTGGTTCTGCTGCAGCTGGCGCAACTGGCCGCGGTGGCCATCGGCAACGCAGAGCGATACGCGCAGGAACATCTGATCGCGGAGACCCTGCAGCGATCGATGCTGCCCGCCGCCCTGCCATCTGTCCGGGGCCTGGCCCTCGGCGCCCGTTACGTGGCCGGCGGCGGGGGGACACAGGTGGGAGGGGACTGGTACGACACGGTGGTCATGGATGACGGCCGGGTGATGATGGCGGTTGGGGACGTGGTGGGCCGGGGCCCCCGCGCTGCTGCAGTGATGGGCCAGCTGCGAACCGCCATGCGCGCCTACGCCCTGCAGCAACTGCCCGCGACGGTGCTCATGCGCAGCCTGGATCTCCTGCTGCAGGACGTCAGCGAGAGCTCCATCGCGACCGCGGCGTGCCTGATGCTGGAACCGTCGAGCGGGTCCGCCGAACTGATACTCGCAGGCCATCCCCCGCCGCTCGTGCTCGGGCCGGACGGCACGACCCGGTACCTGAAGGCCGATCCCCACGCCCCGATGGGCGTGAGGGAAGCCCCGATCTACCTGTCCACGTTGACGACCCTGGAGCCGGGATCCACCGTTCTGATCTTCACCGACGGCCTGGTGGAATCGCGCGTCCGGCCCGTCGGTGAGGGACTGGTGAAACTGGCGGATTCACTGAATGGTTCGGCCCGTTCCCTCGACGTCGAGCGGATCTGCGATCTGTGCCTGACCACCATGCTGGCAGGCAGCCACGACGACGATGTGGCCCTCCTCGTCGCTCGTTTGGACGGTTGAGCGGCTATTAAACCCATCAAACGGGGCTTTGCGGGGCCGTTTGATGACGTTTGGAGGATACATTCCGACGCTGGGGGCGTTTTAGTTCCTACAGTGGATGGAACACTTCCCCACGAGGCAGGAGCTGACATGGCAGCCAAACTGATAGTCACGACGACCAAAGGCGGGAGCCGCATCGCACTGGTAGGCACCAGCGGCACCGAACTCTTGACTTCCAAGGTCTTCACCGAACCCCGGGCGAAGGGCGCCACGCTCCGCTCCTTGAAGGGATTGCTGGGCGACGAAGTGGTCATCGAGGATCAAACGGTGGCCGCCGCCCGGAAGACCGGCGCCGCGGCGCCGGCGCCGGCCCCGGCGAGGCCGGCCAAGCGCAGGGCCGCGGCCGCGGCTAACGGAGCGGCCGAGGTCTCCGCCACCACCGAGGCACCCGCCCGCCGTCGCCGGGCCGCGGCGCCGAAGACCACCGCCACCGCCCCCACCGCCAAGCCGGCCAGCCGCCAGAAGGCCACCGCCCGCAAGAGCGCCCCGGCCAAGCGGGCCGTGGGCAAGCGGGCAGCCAAGCCGGCCGCCGGCAAGTAGCACAGCCTGTGGCGCCCGGTCCCGCGCCGGCGGTGGGTCAGGAACTGCCGGCCGGGGCCGGCGCGCTAGTAGCGGCGGTCCGACACCAGCGCGAGAGCACCGAGGAAGGCGGCGGCCCAATGGTGCACGTCCTCCTCGAAGATGCGGCGGCGCATGGCCCTCATCCGGCGTGCCGCCGCCGGGCGCGACTCCCGGACGGCCCGCCGGATGGCGTCCTTGGTGCCGTCAATGTCCCACGGGTTGACCAGATGGGCCTGGCGCAGGTCGTCCGCAGCCCCGGTGAACTCCGACAGGACCAGTGCACCCCGCTCGTCGTACCGGCAGGCCACGTACTCCTTGGCAACCAGGTTCATACCGTCCCGCAGCGGTGTGACGAGCATCACGTCCGCTGCCATGTACAGGGCCGCCATCTCCTCCCGGGGATAGGACTGATGGAGGTAGTGGATGGCCGGGTGGCCCACCCGCCCATGGTCCCCGTTGATCCGCCCGACCACCCCTTCCACCTCTTCGCGGAGAACCTGGTACTCGCCGATCCTCTCCCGGCTGGGGCTGGCCACCTGTACGAGGACCGCCTCCGGGGGTTGGAGCTCGCCCTCGTCGAGTAGCTCCCCGTAGGCCCGGAGGCGGTGCAGGATGCCCTTCGTGTAGTCGAGGCGGTCGACACCGAGCATCACCACCTCCGGATCACCCAGCTCCGCCCGGATCTGCCGGGCCCGGGCCTGGGTTTCCGGCCTGCGGGCCAGCTCGTCGAGACCCCGGCTGTCAACCGAGATGGGGAACGCCCCGGCCCTCAGCTGGCGGTCACCGAGCTCCACCACCGAGCCGCGGGTGGTCACCCCGGCGCAGCGGCGGGCGGCCCGCAGGAAGTTGGCCGCATCGTCGCGCCTCTGGAACCCCAGAAGGTCGGCGCCGAGGAGCCCCTCCACCACCCGGCGCCGCCACGGCAGCCGGGAGTAGATCTCGTAACCGGGAAACGGGATGTGGTTGAACCAGCCGATCTTCAGGTCGGGGCGCTTGTCCCGCAGGAACGTCGGCACGAGTTGCAGCTGGTAGTCGTGGATCCAAACGGTGCTCTCCAGCGGGCTCTGCTCCGCGGCGGCATCGGCGAAACGGCGGTTGATGTCCACGTAGCTCTCCCACCAGGCCCGCTCGAACACCGGGCGCCCGGTGACGTCGTGGTAGAGCGGCCACAGGGTGGCGTTGGAGAAACCCTCGTAGTATCCGCCGATCTCCCGGCCCGTG
>JAKAXG010000675.1 GCA_021827225.1 Actinomycetes bacterium
CGATCTCGATACTCTGCAGGCGGTGGACCACAGACGGATTGAAGCTTGACAAGCCGGTTGCTTCCGGGAACTCGGTGAAGGTGAGTGTTCCAGCCTTGGCGCTGACGCCAATATTCAGGTTGATATCGCGAGGGCGTGAGACCTCGAGAGCCTCGAAGAGCGTCGTCTGAGGTTCAATATTGATTCCCTTCCAGCCTGCGTCGTAGAGGAGTTTGGTTACTGAATCTATGATCGGGTCATTGGCTCCTACATCTATATAAGTACCATCAGTGATATCAGGAAAAAATGATTTGATGAGGAGGTCTTCGCGGTTCTGGGCGTAGTAGTACCTGGCCATGACAGGATCCTCACAGATAGATGGGCGCTCGGTCTTGGATCGACAGCTGAGAAGATCACCTGTAGTAGGACATCCTGACCATGGTTGGGGCCGCCACAGCAGCTCCCACATTCTCCTCCTGGGTGCTCAAGCCCCGTCATGTGCCCGCCGATAGCACTTCTGAGGCGCCGCCAGGAAGGCGAGCCGTGAGGGCCACGGAAGGTCCAGCAGTTCTCCCGATCTTGCTCCCTTCCCTGAGGTCCCCTTGCGCAACCGTTCCGGTCTCATAGGCGTACCGTCGGCCGTCATCGCCATCGTGGTGATGCTGGTGGTGCCGATGCCGAGCGTCATCCTCGACATCCTCATCTCCGCCAACATCAGCGCCGCGGTGATCATCCTGCTGATGACCATGCACGTGAAGAAGCCTCTCGACTTCTCCGTGTTCCCCTCGGTGCTGCTGGTGGCCACGCTGTTCCGCCTGGCGCTGAACGTCTCGGCCACCCGCCTGGTGCTGCTGCACGGCTACGCCGGCTCTGTGATCTCGGCGTTCGGGAGCTTCGTGGTGGGCGGCCAGATCGTGGTCGGGCTGGTGGTGTTCCTGATCCTGATCGTCATCCAGTTCGTGGTGGTCACCAACGGCGCCGGCCGGGTGGCGGAGGTCGCCGCCCGCTTCACCCTCGACGCCATGCCCGGCAAGCAGATGGCCATCGACGCCGACCTGAACGCCGGTCTCATCGACCAGGCGGAGGCCCGGCGCCGCCGGCAGGAGATCTCCGACGAGGCCGACTTCTACGGGGCCATGGACGGCGCATCGAAGTTCGTCCGGGGCGATGCCATCGCCGCCATCGTCATCACCGCCATCAACCTGATCGGCGGGCTGGCCGTCGGCGTGGTCCAGCACCATCTGTCGCTGACCGCCGCGGTCCACCGCTACAGCCTCCTCAGCGTCGGTGACGGCCTGGTCTCGCAGATACCGGCGCTGCTGCTGTCCATATCCACCGGCCTGGTCGTGACCCGGGCCGCCACCGACGACCAGGACTTCGGCACCGACGTCATCGCCCAGGTCCGCCGCCAGCACCGTGCCATCACGGTGGCCGGGGCGGTCATGGGCCTGCTCGGCCTGGTGCCGGGCCTCCCCCACTTCGCCTTCCTGCTGATCGCCGGGGGCCTGGCCCTGGCCGGCCGGCGGGCGGCGGCCAGCTTCGAGGCGTCGGAGAAGGACAAGAGCCTGGTGCCGGCCCCCGACAGCGGGGACGCGACGGTCGACCCCGACAGCCCGCAGGCGCTGGCCGCCGAGATGAGGGTGGAGCCGCTCGAGCTGGAGATCGGCACCAACCTCATCGATCTGGTCGACTCGGACCGCGGCGGCGACCTCCTGGACAGGGTGAAGGGACTCCGGCGCAAGCTGGCCGTCGAGAAGGGCCTGATCATCCCGTCGGTACGCACCCGGGACAACGTCAACCTGGACCCCAACGCCTACGCCATCCGGATCAACGGGGTGGAGACCGCCACCGGCACCGCCCCACCGGGCCGGTTCCTCGCCATCGGCGACGGTCTGGACCTGGTCCCCGGTGAGGCCACCACCGAGCCGGTGTTCGGCCTCCCGGCCAAGTGGGTGCCGGCCGAGTCCCGCCAGCAGGCCCTGATCGCCGGGGCGACGGTCATCGACCGCTCGTCGGTGATCACCACCCACCTGGGGGAGATCTCGGCTCGCTACGCCGGGCGCCTCCTGTCCGCCCAGCAGGTCCGCCAGCTCCTGGACCGGATGAAGCCCACCGACTCCGCCGTCCTCGACGAGATGGCCACCGCCCAGGTCAGCCTGACCGACGTGCACCGGGTGCTGTGCACCCTGCTCGACGAGGGTGTAGCCATCAGGGACCTGGTCCGCATCGTAGAGGCCATCACGGTGCGGGCCCGCCAGAGCAAGGATCCCGAGGCGCTGGTCGAGGCCGCCCGCCAGGCGCTGGGCCCGGCCATCACCGCGCAGTACGCCAAGGACGGGACCGTGGCGGCCATCACCCTCGACGCCGCCCTGGAGCGCCAGCTGATCGAGGCGGTGCGCACCGGGGACCAGGGCGCCTACCTGGCCATCGACGGGGGGCTGGCCGAGGCCCTCGTCCGGGAGGTCCACGCCGTGGCCACCCGGGTGGAGCAGGCCGGCCACGACGCCGTACTGATCTGCGCCTCGAGGTTGCGGACACCTCTTCAGCAATTGATCGCCGCCGGGGCAAGACGGGTGGCGGTCATATCCATAAACGAGCTCGGACCGCAGGTCCGGGTCGAACGGATGGGAGTAGTGAATGTCGCTGCAGAAACAGTTTGAGGGGCCTGACGTTCGAGCGCTGCTCGACGAGATCCGGGCTACGTACGGCTCGGACCCCACCATCTCCCGGGCCGAGACCTTCCGGGCCGGAGGCGTGCTGGGCTTCTTCCAGCGTGAGCGCTACCGGCTGGTGGTGGAGGGAGAGCCGCTCATCGCGACCGGCGCAGCGCCGGCTGCGCTCGCCGGACCGGCAGGGCAACCGCCGCTCGCCGACCGGGCCGCCGGGGCGCCCGAGCCCTCCCCGCGGCTCGCCCTGGCGGCGTACGCGGCCATCGCCGGACGGAACGGCTCCGTCCCGTCCGACCCCTTCGCCCTCCTGGCCGACGAGACGGTGGACTCCTTCGAGTCCGCCCCCGCCGGGCTGTCCGCCCTGTCGGCCCGCTCTTTGCACCCCGCTGCCGCGCAGGCGGTTCCCGCCCGCAGCGGGCTGGACCTGCTCGACCCCGACGGGACCGTGACCGACCGCCAGCCGCCCGTCGGCGGGATCCCGTCGTTCGAGACGGTGCTGCAGCGGGTCGCCGACCTGGTCGACCGGCCGGACGCGTCGATCAGCTGGC
>JAKAXG010000676.1 GCA_021827225.1 Actinomycetes bacterium
ACGGGAGGGCAGCCACGTCGGAGTGGCGGAATAGGCAGACGCGCTAGCTTGAGGGGCTAGTGCCCGCAAGGGCGTGGGGGTTCAAGTCCCCCCTCCGACACTCGTAAGCGGGAACGTTCCCCGAACACCGGGGAGCATGAACAGGCGGGGGAGAAGGGCCTGGAAGAGGCCTTCGGGCCGACGCTCGCCTCCCAGGTCCTGCCCATTCGCCCGCCCGGGCCTGCGCCGGCCGCCCCCATGGCCGGGGCTCAAGCGCGCCCGGTCACCGGCGGCGCGGATCCTGCACGCGCTGCGACTGCGCCCGTGTCCGGGGCCGGGACGGTCGAGGCGGTGAGCTACGCCAACCACCTCCGTACCGCCCATCGCAACACCGCCCTCCGTGCGGTCCAATCCGATGAGCGGCCCCCGGTTCCCATCAGCCCCGCCGCCCCGGCGGAGGTCGAGCGGCCCGAGCTCGGCGCGCCCCCGGGGTCGGTGATCCGCTTCGAGACCCGCTACCACGGCCGGGTGCCGGTGACACGCAGGATCGACGGTTCCGGCCGGGTCCTCTACGACGCAGTGGCCGACACGCTCGGCTGGGAGGCCGGTCTGGCCCTCGACGCCCGCTGCGGCCCCGGCCACTGGGTCACCTTCCGCTCCGCCGGCCGGCCCCGCCAGCCGTCCGAGCGACGCCAGGCCCATATCGACAAGGCCGGACGGCTGGTCATCCCCCACGGCATCCGCACCTGGCTCGGCACCGACACCGGCGAGGAGGTGACCCTGAGACTCGACGCTGCGGCCGGGACCCTGCAGGTGGCCGACGCGTCGGTCCTGGCCCTGGCCCTCGACGTCCTCGACCGGGTCGAGTCCGCCACCAGCGCCCGCTGAAGAAGTCCGGAAAACCTCCGGGGGCGCGACTGCCCCTGGCATCGCACTCCCACACCGTCAACGCCGGCGGCCCCCGAGCCCCACCTACACAACACCACATCCGACGTAACGGAGGACCGAAATGACCATCGACAACGACATGAACTCAGAGCAGATGCGCACCATGAAAGCCGCCATGCTCCTCGAGCAGGTCAAGGCCATGGGCCTCAGCCTCGACGACCTGCTGGCGCTGAAGGAAGGCGGCCAGCTACCCGGCCAGATCACCTTCCACGACTACCTGCCGACGGTCCGCAAGGCCGCCCCGGCCGGGAGCATCACCGTCTGGGACAGCTACTGGAAGCTCCTCGACATCGGGCTGCCCAACCTGTGCGCCTGCATCTGCGACGCCTGCCTGGCCGTGTCCGCCCACCGTGACGACGACGGCCTGCAACAACCCTGCCCGTGCCTGCTCGCCGGCAGGTGCAACTGCCCCAAGGGCGCCTTCGGTCACCCCCACGTCACGACCTGCCTCGAGATCTACGGCGGCGTTGGGCACAAGGTGCTGGCCGCCATCGTCGGTACCGACATCGAAGAGGCGCAGCGCTGGGCGAAACTGCGGGCCCAGAAGCGCTGGGCCCGGCGGAACCGCAGACGGGCCTCGAAGGGCCGGGCCCTCTACAAGTACACCGGCAAATCCGCCGAGGAGCACACCCGCGCCGCGGCCAGTGCCGTGTTCCGCCGCGCCCAGGCCGACCCCTCGACCGGCGTCACCCGCAACGTCGCCCTCGACGCCCCGAGGATTCAGCGGCCCAAGACCACGGCCCGGGCCTACACCGTCACCCAGCTGGCGGAGCTGTGGGACACCATCTTCACCTGCGGACTGGCCGACCCGGAACTGGCGATGCTGATCGTCTGGTTCCACCTCGAGACCGGTGCCCGCCGCGGGGGTGCTCTGGGCATCACCGTCGGCGACTTGGACCTGATCGGCCAGATGGTGCAGCTGCAGGAGAAGTTCGACAACGTGGCCATGCAGCCCATGTCCATCCAGCTGCAACGCAGCCTCATCGGCCACGCCCTAGAACGCGGCGACGTCGTCCTGGCCACCAACGCCGGCCTCGACCCCGCCGATGTGACCGTCGACGACGTCGTCGCCGGTCGGGTGACCCTGCGCACCGACGCCCCCGTCTTCTACTACCGCAAGCGGCGCAAGACCCCCGCCTCCGACGGCAGCGCCCCCCACCCCCTCACCCGCCGCTACTACAACACCCTCTGGGACCGCCTCTGCGCCGCCCTGCCCTGGGCCGACCAGATCCACGCCCGACCCCACGACCTACGAAAAACCGGCGCCCAGTGGGTGGAGCGGGCGCTCGGCTACAGCGTTGCCAAGGCCTGGCTGCGCCACAAGGTCGACGACCACACCCTCACCTACACCCAGGCCACCCCCGAACAGGTTGCGCGCGCCTTCGAGGCCCTGACCGGCCGCAGCCACCCCCTCGCCGAGCAGGACCGCTACGACCACGACCGCCGCTAACCCAGCCCCCCGGGGTCAGCCCGCCAGCTGGCGACAGTGGTGGGACCGTCGTGTCATCCGTTCGTATGACAACCCTCGACGATCGCAGTACACGCAAACCTACAAACGACCGACTGGGCGACCCCCTACATCACGCCGAAACCAAGAACGGCGGCCACGAACAGGCACGGCCAACACCAGGCGCCGAACAGCGCAGGAAGGACGACCATGACCACCGGCAGCGAAATAGGCCCCGACGCCATTCACGGGACCTGCCCCCTGAGCGGCCAGAAGCTCACCTTCACCTTCGGAACCTATGACGGAGACCCCGCCGCCGCGCTGTTCGTCGGCGCCAGCTCCCAACCGGTCATCCTTCACCGGGACACCCTCGTCTTCGTTCTGGCCGCATGGGAGGATCTGCTTACCGCCGGTATGCCCGCAGGTGAGACAGCGTCATGCCCGCTCGACGGCGACACCAAGCTGACTCTTGGAATCTGGGCCGAGGAGGAGGTCATCGCCATTACGCGTGACCGCAACGCCGGCGAATCCACAGTGGCCCTCATCAAATCCAGCCTCTGGGCCGAAGCCATCTTGTGCCTCGACGCACTGTGACCAGGTGATCCGCAGAAGATCCGTACCGAGCCAAGCCGACAGCTGCAGCCACGACTTCGATTCATCTGCGTGCCAGGCACCACAACAACGCTTACGGCTTGTTGACGGGTTGCGTCCCCCATTAGCCACCAGCTGAACACCAGCAATGGTGAATCTTGCGTCCCCCATTAGCCGGGTTACATCCGTCATTAGCCGGGTTGAGTGACCGGAACGACGAGGCCCCGCAGC
>JAKAXG010000677.1 GCA_021827225.1 Actinomycetes bacterium
CGGAGATGTCGATCCCGCCCGAGTCGAAGAACCGGATGATCACCGACTGCGGGTCGTCGCGCGCCAGTCGGACCGACACCCCGCCGTCGCCCCGCTCGTTGCGCACCCCGAAGCGGGTCACCGGCACGGTGGCGACCTCCAGGTCGGCCACGTCCACCCCGGATGCGTTGAGGCCCACCATCACCGCCCGCTTGAGCACCCGGGCCGCCCGGCTGGTGTCGCGGGAGGCCACGACGGTCGAGCCCTTCTTCATCGTTGTGCCGTAGGCCATGGCCAGGCGGACGGCCAGCTCCGGCGAGATGTCCACGTTGGCCAGGCCCTCCACGCCGGTGCGGCCGAACAGGTGGCGGGCCCCCCTCGACTCCCACACGATGGAGGAATTGACGATGGCGCCGTGCTCCACCGTCTTGAACGGGTACACCTTCACCCCGGGGTGGATGACGGCATGCTCGCCGATGAAGCACTCGTCGCCGATGACCACGCCCTCCTCCAGGCGGGCCCCCCGGCGCAGGTCACTGGAGCGTCCCACCACCGCGCCGCGGAGGCGCACGCCGGGGCCGAGGTACACGTTGTCGTGCACCACCGACCGCTCCACGAAAGAGTCCGGTCCCACCCGGACGTTGGACCCGAGCACCGAGTACTCGCCGAGGTGGGCGCCGGCCTCCACCCGGCAGTAGTCGCCGATGATGGCCGGGCCGTCGATGCTGGCCGCCGGGTCGATCTCGGACCCCTCCCCCAACCAGATGCCGTCGCCCATCCTGAACCCGCCGATGTCCACCGTCACCTGACCGTCGAGGACGTCCTGGTGGGCCTTGATGTAGGCGTCGAGGGTACCGACGTCCTCCCAGTAGCCCTCGGCGACGTAGCCGAACACCGCCATCCCGTCGTCGAGCATCCGGGGGAACACGTCGGAGGAGAAGTCCACGCTCTTGTCCGCCTCGATGTAGTCGAAGATGGACGGCTCGAGGACGTAGATGCCGGTGTTGATGGTGTCGGAGAACACCTGCCCCCAGGTCGGCTTCTCCAGGAAGCGCTCGATGGAGCCGTCCTCCCGGGTGATGACGATGCCGAACTCGAGAGGGTTCTCCATCGACTTGAGGCCGATGGTGGCCATCGCCTTGCGCTCCCGGTGGAACTCGACGATGGCGCCCAGGTCGATATCGGTCATCACGTCACCCGATATGACGAGGAAGGGCTCGTTCAGCTCGTCCATGGCGTTGCGGACCGACCCGGCGGTGCCGAGGGGGGTCTCCTCCGTGGCGTAGACCATGCGGACCCCGAATTCGGAGCCGTTGCCGAAGTAGGTGCGGATGGCGTTCGCCTGGAACGCCACCGTCACCACGATCTCCTCGAACCCGTGACGCTTCAGCAGCTCGACGATGTGCTCCATCATCGGCCGGTTGGCGATGGGCATCATCGGCTTGGGGGCGTTCGAGGTCAGGGGGCGCAGGCGGGTGCCCTCCCCGCCGGCCATGATGACCGCTTTCACCGCTGGGCCTCCTTCCTCGTTGCGTCGGCCCGCTCCCGCCGGCCGGCCTGCACCGCCGAGCGGGCCATCGGGACATAGGTGATGACGGCGTACCAGCCGAGCACCAGGCCCGGCACGGCGCAGATCCAGGCCAGGATCTCGGCTATCTGGTGCCAGTCGTCGTTGGCGTGGCCGCCGAGGAACAGCGGCAGGGCGGCCATCAGGCCGAACGTGCCCGCCTTGCCGGCCCACTGGACGTCCATGCGCCGCCCCCCGAGAGCGGCCACGGCCAGGAACCCCGCCGCCACCAGTCCTTCGCGTACCACTGCCGTCACTCCTACCCAGAGCGGAACCGCTCCGAGGGCGATGATGGAGATGGACGCCACCCCGAGCAGCAACCGGTCGGCGATCGGGTCGAGCACCTTGCCCAAGGTCGACACCTGGTTGAACCGGCGGGCGACGAAGCCGTCCACCCCGTCGGTGGCCCCGAGCGCCCCGAGCAGCAGCGCCGCCGGGTACCAGCCGACCCGGTGGGGGCGCAGCAGCATCCACAGGAACAGCGGGATGCACGACAGGCGCACCAGGGTGATGAAGTTGGGGACGGTGAGGATGCGGTCCTCTCCCGACCGCCCACCGCCCACCGGCGAGGAGTGCACGCTGCTGGGCACGGTCATGTCGGGAGTCTATTTAGGGGCTGTCGTGAAAGCTGGCGACGGCACCTGGGGCGGCTGAGCCGCGCCGAGGGACCAGTGCAGCCCACCCCGCCCGTTGAACTCGGTCACCGCGACGGTCACCGGCGCTCCCCTGCCCGCCACCAGCGTGCAGTCGAAGTGGTACCCGATGCGGACCGGCTCGACGGCCGGGCAGGTGACGTGGGGGGCCGTCGCGCTGTTCTGCTGCACCTGCACCCCGAGGGCGATCTGGGAGGCGATCTCCGGGCCGCGCAACCGGCTCGGGGCGGGGTGCACCAGATCGCCGGCGCCGATGGCGCCTCCGATGAGCAGAAGGGCGGCCAGGGCGATGGCCCCCGGAAGGAAGTAGCCCCGCCTACCCCGGCGGCCGCCCGAAGCGCTCGGCGGCGCCTGGGCCGGCCCGGGAGCGGCATCGGCGCGGGCGGCTTGGGTCATGATCCTCCAAGCCTACGGGCCGGGGAGGCGCAGCGGGCGTACGAAGCGACGGCGGTGGCCTTAGGCTCCCTACAGCTACCGGCCCCGCACCTGGCAGAATGGGCCTCGGAGGTACATGGATGCTTACTGACGAAGAACGGGGCCAGAGACTGGCCGACCTGACCGAACTCATCGACCTCATCCGGCCCGCGGTCCAGTCCGACGGCGGAGACCTGGTGATGCTCAGCGCCGACGTCGAGTCCGGCGTGATCGAGGTCCAGCTTCAGGGCTCGTGCTCGTCGTGCGCCATCTCCAGCACCACCCTGCAGGCCGGCGTCGAGCGGATCCTCAAGGAACGCCTCGAGTGGATAACCGAGGTGATCGGCAGCATCGACGACGACATCGACTGGGAGACCAGCGCCTCGATGGGACGGGGCGGCTACACCCCCGCCTGGTAGCTGCCGGACGGACCCGCCCCGGCGGGGCGCCCAGCCGCCCGACCACGGACACGACACGGCCCCGGGAGCGAACTCCCGGGGCCGTTGCTGTCGGGCGGGCGGGACTTGAACCCGCGGCCCCCAGACCCCCAGTCTGGTGCGCTACCAAACTGCGCCACC
>JAKAXG010000030.1 GCA_021827225.1 Actinomycetes bacterium
CCATCATCTGGGCCCAGTCCTGGGCGTCGGTCCCGCCGTCCTTGGCGTGGATCTCGCACACCGCGTCGCCCTCGTCGTGCTCGCCGGTGAAGAGGGACCGCAGCTCCAGGCGGTCCAGCTCCCCGCCCAGCTTCTGCAGGTTGGCGGTCAGCTCGGGCTCCAGCGAGTCGTCCGCCTCCTCCACCGCCAGCTGGTAGAGGGTCTGGGCGTCGTCGAGGGTGCCCCTCAGCTGCTCGAGGATGTCCACGTCCGACTTCACCTGGCCGTACTCGCGGGTCACCCGCTGACCCAGCTCGGTGTCATCCCACAGGTCCGGCCGGCTGAGCTCGGATTCCAGCCGGGGCAGCCGGACCCTCAGGTCGTCCAGGCCCAGGTACTTCTCCGCCTCGGCCAGGCGCTGGCCGAGCGCGCCCAGGTCACCCGAGTAGTCACGCATGGCGATCCGGCCCTACCGGCCGTGGCAGAACTTGAACTTCTTGCCGCTCCCGCACGGGCAGGGGTCGTTGCGCCCGACGTGCTCGAAGTCCGAGTCCAGCATTATCGGTCGCTGCACCTGCCCGCTGTCGGCCACCGCGACCGCCGCCGGGGAGCGGGAGTTGTCGGTGGCGGTCGGGTCGGGAGCGAAGACGATCTCCTCGCCCGGTGCCGGGCGGGCGGCCATGGCCCGCTCGATACCGGTCGTTCCCTGCACCGGGTCGTCGGCGGCCTGGTACTGGGCGCCGGCGAGCTGCTGCTGGGTGGGCGGAGCCTGCTCCAGCACCTGCACCTGGGCGTGCATGACGATCTTGACGTAGTCGTCGTCGATGCTCGCCATCATCTGACCGAACATCTCGTAGCCGTCGCGCTGCCACGCCACCAGCGGGTCCTGCTGGCCCATGGCCCGCAGCCCGATGCCCTCCCGCAGGTAGTCCATCTCCGACAGGTGCTCGCGCCATTTCTGGTCGATCAGCTGCAGCATCACCTCGCGCTCGAGGGCCCGCATGGTGTCCTCGCCGCCGGGCATCTCCTGCTCGCGCTGCTCGTAGTAGGCGATGGCCTCCCCGGCCAGGGCCTCGTAGATCTCGTTGGAGTCCCTGAGGCCGGCCAGCTGCTCTTTGGTGGTCCCGGTCGGGAAGTACTGGCGCAGCTCGGTGAGCAGCCCGTCGAGGTCCCAGTCCTCGGCGTCGTCGGAGCCGGAGCAGTTGGCGGTGACGATGCTGTCGACCGCCGAGGAGAGCACGTCGATGGTCCGGGCCCGGAGGTCCTCCCCTTCCAGGATCTTCGCCCGCCGGGCGTAGATGACCTTGCGCTGCTCGTTCATGACCTCGTCGTACTTGAGGACGTCCTTGCGGATCTCCGCGTTGCGGGCCTCGACGGTGTTCTGGGCCCGCTCGATGGCCTTGCTCACCATCTTCGAGTCGATGGGGACGTCCTCGGGGAGGGCCCGGTTCATCACCCACTGCATGGCCCCGGTGGCGAACAGCCGCATCAGCTCGTCCTCGAGGGACAGGAAGAACCGGCTCTCGCCCGGGTCGCCCTGGCGGCCGGCCCGGCCGCGCAGCTGGTTGTCGATCCGGCGGGACTCGTGGCGTTCCGAGGCGAGCACGTACAGCCCGCCCAGCTCCCGGATCCTGGCCCCCTCCGCCTCGCACTCCTCCTCGAACTTGGGCAGCAGCTGCTGGTAGAGGGCCTGGCCCTCCTCGGTCGCCGGGTCGTGGCCCGACGCCCGGACCTCCTGCTCGGCCAGCAGTTCGGGGTTGCCGCCGAGGAGGATGTCGACACCCCGGCCGGCCATGTTGGTGGCGACGGTGACCGCGTGCAGCCGGCCGGCCTGGGCCACGACCTGCGCTTCCCGGGCGTGCTGCTTGGCGTTGAGCACGTGGTGGGGAACGCCCCGCTGCTCCAGCAGCCGCGACAGCACCTCGGACTTCTCCACCGAGGCGGTGCCCACCAGCACCGGCTGGCCCTTCTCGTGGCGCTCGATGATGTCGTCCACCACGGCGTCGAACTTGCCCTTCTCGGTCTTGTAGATGAGGTCCTGCTGGTCGGCGCGGACCATCGGCTTGTTGGTCGGGATGGGCACGACCTGCAAGTTGTAGGTGTTGGCGAACTCGGCCGCCTCGGTCTCGGCCGTGCCGGTCATGCCGGCGAGCTTGTCGTAGAGGCGGAAGTAGTTCTGCAGGGTCACCGTCGCCCAGGTGTGGTTCTCCTGGTTGATGGCCACCCGCTCCTTGGCCTCGACGGCCTGGTGCAGGCCGTCGGACCAGCGCCGGCCCTCGAGGATGCGGCCGGTGAACTCGTCGACGATCTTCACCTCGCCGTCCGCCACGATGTAGTCCTTGTCCCTCCGGTACAGCTCCTTGGCCTTGAGGGCCTGGGTGAGCTGGTGGACGTAGTTGGACGACACCAGGTCGTAGAGGTTGTCGATACCGAGGGCCTTCTCGACCTTCTCGATGCCGTCCTCGGTGGGGGCTACGGTGCGCTTCTCCTCGTCGACCTCGTAGTCGAGGTCCCGGGTGAGCGACCGGGCCACGCCGGCGAACTGGTAGTAGAGGCGGGCGGAGTCGGATGAGGGTCCGGAGATGATCAGCGGGGTGCGGGCCTCGTCGATGAGGATGGAGTCGACCTCGTCGACGATGGCGAAGCTGTGGCCCCGCTGCACCATGTGCTCGAGCGCCCGGGCCATGTTGTCCCGCAGGTAGTCGAAGCCGAACTCGGTGTTGGTGCCGTAGGTGACGTCGGAGCTGTACGCCTCCTTCTTGGCCTGCCAGTCGTCGATGTCGGGGGAGACCCGCCCGACGGTGAGACCGAGGAAGCGGTGGATCTGCCCCATCCACTCGGCGTCGCGCTTGGCCAGGTAGTCGTTCACGGTGACCACGTGCACCCCCTTGCCGGCCAGGGCGTTGAGGTAGACCGGCAGGGTCGAGACGAGGGTCTTGCCCTCCCCGGTCTTCATCTCGGCGATGCCGCCCAGGTGCAGGGCCGCCCCGCCCATCAGCTGCACGTCGAAGTGCCGCTGGCCGATGGTCCGCCGGGCCGCCTCCCGGACGGTGGCGAACGCCTCGATGAGGAGGTCGTCGAGGTCCTCGCCGGCCTCCAGCCGCTCCCGGAAGAGCACCGTCTGGTGGGCCAGCTCCTCGTCGGATCTGGCCTCCATCTCCGGCTCGAGGGCGTTGATGTCGGGGACCAGCGCCTTGAGGGCGCGGACCTTGCGACCCTCGCCCGCCCGCAGGATCCTGCTGAAAACAGTCATGCATGCTCCTGAACTCGACCCGCGTGGGGTTCGCCGATCCCGCGGGCCGGTGGGTGATAGAGGGAACCGTCCGACATGTTTCTATCCCGGAACACGACGCCGGTCGAGTTATGCAGCATGGTGGCTCAATGGTATCGGCGGAGGGTGGCTAGCCTGGGTCGTGGCCGTGACCAGGTCCGTCCCGGTCTTGTGGGGTCCCGCCAACCGCCGGCGGGCGGCGGAGTCGGTCCGCCGGGTGCTGCCGCACCTGGCGGTGGCCGCGCTGGTGGTCGCCTACTTCGTCCGCTTCGCCCTCCTGTCGGTGCAGGTCCAGGACGGCTACGGCGCCCCCGGCTACGACATGGGCATCTTCGACCAGGGGGTGTGGCTGCTCAGCCGGTTCCACGACCCGTTCGTGACGGTCATGGGCCGGAACCTCTTCGGCGACCACACGTCGTTCGTGCTGGTGCTGGCCGTGCCGCTCTACTGGATCTGGCCGGAGGCGCAGACCCTCCTCGTGCTGCAATCCGCCCTGCTCGCCGCGGCGGCGGTGCCCGTGTATCTCCTGGCCCGGCGGCGCCTGGGCAGCACGGTCATGGCGACCGCCCTGGCCGCCGCCTACCTGCTGAACCCGGCGTTGCAGCACGGCAACCTCGAGCAGTTCCATCCGGAGTGCTTCCTGGCGTTCTTCCTGGCCGTCGCCATCTTCGCCGCCGTGGAGTGGAGACCCGGGCTGCTGCTGGCCGCGGTGATCGGCTGCCTGCTGGTCAAGGAGGACACCGCCCTGCTGGTGATGCCGCTGGGGGCGTGGGTCTACCTCCGGCGGGACCGGCGGTGGGGAGCGGGCATCATGGCCGGGGCGGTGGGCTACATGGCGGTCGCCTACGAGGTGGTCATCGCCACCCTGCTCGGCACCCCGTCGTTCTACACCGGCCGCCTCCCCTTCGGCGGTGTCGGCGGCCTGATCGCCGCCCCGTTCGTGCACACCCGGAAGTTCTTCGACTACCTGGCCGGCGGGTACCGGCCGTTCTACGTGTGGCAGATGGGGTTCTCGTTCGGCTGGGGGTTCCTGATCGAGCCGGAGGTGGCGGCCATCGGGGTGCTTACGCTCACCGAGAACGTCATCAGCAACTTCCCCTACATGCAGCAGATCCTCTACCACTACTCGCTGTCGCTGGTCCCGGTGCTGGCCATGGGCACCGTCTTCGCCGTGTCCCGGCTCCGCTCCCACCGCCACCGGGTGGCGGCCACCGCGTGGGTGGCGGTGGCCGCCGTGGTCTCCTGCGGCCTGTGGGGGCTGGCCCCGTTCTCGCGCGACCCGGTCTACCCCCACGCCGGCCCGGACAGCCCGGCCGTGCTGGCCATCAACCGGGCCATCTCGGTGGTGCCTCCCCACGCCGTCGTGTCGGCGGCCTACCCGTTCGTGTCCCACCTGGACCACCGGGTGCGGATCTACCAGTGGCCCACCCCGTTCCGGGCGCAGTACTGGGGTCTCTACAAGCAGGAGGGACAGCGGCTCCCCTTCGCCGGCCAGGTGCAGTGGGTGGTCATCCCCACCGACCGGACCGGCACCGACGCCCAGGTCTGGTCGCAGATCTCGTCCCGTTTCCATCTGGTGTCATCCGGAGGGGGCGTGAGCGTCTACCGCCGCGGAGGCTAGTCGTGAGGGTCGAGCAGGCGCTTGCGCACTGCGTACATGACCGCTTCCATGCGGGAGTGGAGGTGGAGCTTCTCCAGGATGTTGCGGACGTGGTTCTTCACCGTGTTCTCGGAGATGTACAGCTCGTCGGCCACGTCCTTGTTGCTCATCCCCCGGGCGACCAGCTTGAGGACCTCCAGCTCCCGGGCGGTGAGGACGGGGGCCGGGAGCTGCTCCCGCTCGGCCGCCATGCGGGCCAGCGAGTTGAACTCGTTGAGCAGCTTGGAGGCCATCGACGGGGAGATGAGGCTCTGGCCCTGCATGACCGAGTGGATGGCCGAGGCCACCTCCTCCACCGAGATCTCCTTCAACAGGTAGCCGTTGGCGCCGGCCTTGATGGCCTCGTAGAGGTCGTCCTCCTCGTCGGAGACGGTCAGCATGAGGATCTTGGTGGACGGCAGGCTCTCCCGGATGCGCCGGGCCGCCTCGATCCCGTTCACCCGCGGCATGCGCACGTCCATCAGCACCACGTCGGGGGCCAGCTCCTCGGCCTTGGCCACCGCCTCGGCCCCGTCCTCGGCCTCGGCCACCACCTCGATGTCGTCCTCGGTGCCGAGGACCACGTACAGGCCCCGACGGAACAGCGCCTGGTCATCGGCAATCAGGACCCGGATGACCTGGTCGTCGGATTCGCTCACGGGCCCGAAGGTAGCCGAGTGAGTAGCTAGAAAGGGTGAGGCCTCAGCGGCTGACCTGGTCTTTGACCCCACACCCGCCTGGAACCCCCGGGACCCCTGCGGTCCGCATCGGTCTCCAGGACTTACTTCTAAGCCGCACCATGATCAGCAGCCGGAGCTGCCTTACGTGGGTCGTTTCGCCTGCGACTGGCATCGACTTTCAACCACAGACCCGCTGAGGCCCTACCCCAGGGTACCGGCCGTGCCGGCCCGGTCCGATCAGACAACGGGCACTAGCCCGCCAGCGCCGCCTTCAGCTCTCCGAGGATGGGCACCGGTCCGGGGTCCACTCCGGTCTGCACCGCCAGCCACAGCGACATGTAGTCGCCGGTTATGACCAGGTCGAGCAGCTGGGCCAGGTCCCCGTCGCCGGCGGCCTGCACCTCGATGACGTCGGCCAGCACCTCGCGCATGATCTCGCTGACCAGCTCGAAGCGGCGGCCGACCTGGGGGTGCTCCCCCTCGTGGCGGAGGGTGACGGCGGTGATCACCTGGCGGGTGATGTCGCCGTTCTGGCCCCAGCCGCACACCTCGTTGTGGCACAGCTCGGGCTGGGCGGACCACCACGCCGGGGCCTTGGCGTTCTCGTTGATCTGGGTCTTCCACCGCTGGGCGGCCGTCGCCCCCACCGACCCGCCTCCCTGGATCAGCGCCATGGTCCGTCCGATGCGCCGGGCGATGGCGGCCGGTTCACTCGACTCCCCCGCCGCCTCGATCTCGTCGCGCCTCCGCTTCAGCTGATCGACGGCGGCGGTGATCCAGGTCCGCCCGCCGCGGTAGAGCCCGAGGTGGTCCAGCACCACCAGCGGGGGGATGGCCATGGCCCCGAGGGCGGCCCGGGGCTGGGGGATGTCGGGGGGGACGGGCACGACGGGCGCGCCCCACGCCTCGGCCAGCTCGCCGAGCTGGCCGCCTCCGGTCACGGCGACCAGCCGGGCCCCGGCGGCCTCGGCGTCGGTGGCGGCCTGGACGGTCTCCTCCGTGTTGCCCGAGGCGGAGACGGCGAACATCAGCGTCTCGGGGCCGACGAAGGCCGGGCACTCGTAGGACTTGCAGACCACCACCGGGACCGGCAGCAGTGGGGCGGCCACAGCCGCCACCACGTCGCCGGTGATGCCGCTCCCGCCCATGCCCACGACCACCACGTTGGTCACGTCGGAGGGCTCCATGTCGGCGGCCACCTCGGCGGCGACCGCCGCCGCCCGCTCCGCCTGCTCCGGCAGGGCGGCCGTCAGGCCGAACATGCCCACCGTGTCGAGCCGTCCCGACGGGGACGACACCCCGGCCGTCACGACCCGGCCCCCGCCGGTTCACCCCAGTTGGGGGCGATCCCCTCCGCCGCCGCCTTCTCGGTCAGGCGGGAGTGCTCGGCCTCGTCGACCACCTCGGCCTCGTCGATCAGCATCACCGGGATGTCGTCGGTGATGCGGTAGCGCATGCGCAGGCGGGGGTTGTACAGCGAATCCTCGTCGGCGAAGTAGAGGAGGGGCCCTTTGTCCTTCGGGCAGGCCAGTATCTCGAGCAGCTTCGGGTCAAGCGCCATGAACATCAGCTCCTTCAACGGTCTCCCCGGCCCCCGGTGACCGGTCGAACAGCGCCAGCACCTCGGCCGTGTGGGCCTCGCACGACGCCCGGTCGGCGGCCTCGAGGTTCAGCCTCAGGAGCGGCTCGGTGTTGGACGGCCTCAGGTTGAACCACCAGTCGCCCAGATCGACGGTCAGGCCGTCCAGGCGGTCCTGGCGGGCCGAGGGGAACTCCGACGCGAAGTGCGACGCCACCCTCTCGATGACCTCCGCCGGGTCGTCCACCTCGGTGTTGATCTCCCCGGAGTCGGCGTAGCGCTCGAAGTCGCCCCGGATCTCCGACAACGGGCGGCCCGACCGGCTGAGCACCTCCAGCACCACCAGGGCGGCGATGGACCCCGAGTCCGCCCGGTAGTTGTCCCGGAAGTAGTAGTGGCCGGAGTGCTCCCCGCCGAAGAGGGCGTCGGTGTCGGCCATGACCGCCTTGATGTAGGAATGGCCCACCCGGGTCCGGACCGGGGTGCCGCCCCGTTCCTTGATTATCTCCGGGACCGCCTTGGAGCAGATCAGGTTGTGCAGGATGGTGGCGCCCGGGTGCTTGTCGAGCATGGCCGCCGCCACCATGGCGGTGGTCGTCGATCCCGACACCGGATGGCCCAGGTCGTCCACCAAGAAGCAGCGGTCGGCGTCACCGTCGAAGGCCAGCCCCACGTCGGCGCCGGTCTCGCGGATGCGGGCCTGCAGGGCGGTCAGGTTCTCCGGCTGGATGGGGTCGGCCGGGTGGTTGGGGAAGGTGCCGTCGAGCTCGGCGAAGAGGATCTCCAGCTGGAACGGCAGGCCCTCGAACACGGCCGGCACGACGTGGCCGCCCATGCCGTTGGCCGTGTCGGCCACCACCTTCAACGGCCTCAGCGCCCCGGCGTCGACGAAGGAGCGCACCTTGGCCGCGTAGTCGGCGAGCACGTCAGCCGAGCTCACCGACCCCGACCGTCCGCCCTCGGGGACCCCCGCCTGGCCGCCCCCGGAGAGCAGGGCGGCCACCGCCCGCTTGATCTCCTGAAGGCCGGTGTCGGCGCCGATGGGCCGGGCCCCGGACCGGCACAGCTTGATGCCGTTGTACTGGGCCGGGTTGTGGGAGGCGGTGAACATGGCCCCCGGTGCGTTCAGGCTTCCCGACGCGAAGTACATCTCGTCGGTGGAGCACAGCCCCAGGTCGACCACGTCGACCCCGGCCGCCGTGACCCCTTCGGAGAACGCCCTCACCAGGTCCGGTCCCGACGGTCTCATATCCCGCGCCACCAGGATCCTGGGGGCCTCGGCGAAGCGGGCGAAAGCCTCGCCGACCGCTCGGGCCAGATCGCTGTTCATCTGGTCGGGGACGGTCCCGCGGATGTCGTAAGCCTTGAAGATCCGGTCCAGGTATGTGAGATCGGGAGGAGCCATGCGCCCCGGAACCTTACCGTCCTCGCCCACCTCGGCCCACGTGATGACCCGGCGCCGCCGGCGGCGGCCGGCGGCGAAGGCGACGGGAGGCGCCTTCCACAGGTAGCCGAGGATTCCGAGCCCCACCAGCGACAGGGCCAGTCCGGCCCAGTCGACGGCGGTGTGGCCGTAGTCGAGGGTGACGTGGTTGGCCGTGGGAATGACGACCATCAGGTTGGGAGCCACCCGGTAGACCCCCTTGGCGCCGGTCACGTGCCAGTTGGGGAAGTACGACACCCGTACCAGGACCGGGACCCCGGTCTGATCGACGTTGAACGACACCGACTGGTTGGTCTGCTTGATGGCGCTCACCTGCACCGGCGGCAGCGGGCGGCGGGGCGGGTTGGCGTCGTAGGGTGCCACCCGGGCCCAGCTGGAGGGCCCCGACTGGGCCTCGTAGACGTCCCAGCGGGCGGGATCCAGGTACCACGACTCCGACGCCTTCAGCCACTGCGCGTTGGAGACGCCCTTCATCACCACCGGCTGGTTCACCAGCGGGGTGACCAGCGCCGAGTCGAGGACCTCGTAGATCTTCCACGTCCGCTGCTTGACCTGCGAGGTGGAACCGGTGGTGTAGGTGACGGGGTAGGGGCCGACGGTGGCGATGAGGCGCAGGTTGCTGTCGGCGTCGGCGGCGGCCTCGATGGTCGGCGTCTCGGCCATGAAGTACCTGACCCCGAGCATCTGCAGGTGCTGGACGCCCTCGGCCACGTCCGGTCCGGACGGGTAGTCGAGGCCCCGGACCGGGTTGGCCGGCTGCTGCGACAGTTCGGCGGCGTTCAGGAAGTGGTAGGGGGTGGTGGCCGACGACTCGTAGTACAGGCCCTCCTGGGAGCCGATACAGCCGTTGGTCCAGTAGGGCAGCAGCATCAGGGCGTCCGGGGTTCCCATCTGGTCCAGTTCCGGCTCGTACTGCCACATGGCCCGGCCGCACCCGAACTGCGGGTCTGCGCCGATCTTCTTCATCTCGTTGACCAGGGCGAAGTACTCGGCGCGCCGGGACTTGCCGGAGTTCTGGTAGCCGGAGTAGTTCCAGTACACCCAGTCGGGGATGAACGAGGTGTCGGTGCTCTTGATGCCGAGCCAGTCGTACTCGCCGCTCGCCGTGGTGTGGCCGAACGGCAGGTAGTGCAGCGGGTAGAGCACCCACACGAACGCCACCAGCACCGTGACGATGGGGATGCTCACGTAGCCGCGGGACCCGTCGCTCGCCCGGGACCCGATCATCTCCACGATGAGCGATCCCACCTCGGCGAAGGCGACCCCGGCGAGGAGGTAGAGGCAGAGGAACCAGAAGGGGAGCACCCGGGCGTTCCAGAGCCGGGCCGGCGGAGCCACGACGAAGATCAGGGCGGCCAGGCCGGTCATCAGGCCGAGGAAGACGCCGACGCGGTTGTAGCGGGCCGCGCTGAGCAGGAACCCCACGCCGGCCAGCACGAACAGCCAGGTGTCGTGGGCGGGGAACAGGGTCGAGACGTAGGTGGTGACCTTCCCGTACCCCATGTTGGTGGCGTAGGGCAGGCGCCAGTAGAAGGGCAGGGCCCAGAAGGCGATCAGGGCCCCGGCGGTGAGGCCGACCGGGACGGCCCACTGCAGGCGCCTCCAGTCGAAGTTGGTGACCAGGCTCATCACCGTGAGCACGATGGCCCCGCCGATGGCGAAGAACAGCGGGAGTATGTGGCACAGGCCGGTGAGGGCCAGGACCACCGACGCCGACGCCCGGTGCCGGCCGGTTTCGAGGCCCCGGGCGACCAGGCCGAGGAACAGCAGGGCGAACGACAGCGAGATGGAGAAGCTGAACTCGCCGGCCATCGTCGAGGCGATGTTGCCGCCGTAGATGGTGAATTCCCGGGAAAAAAGGTAGGGAAGGGTGGCGGCCGCCAGCACCGCGGGCATCGGGAAGCGGACGCGTGCCAGCCGCCCGAAGGCCCAGGCGGCGATGGGCAGGGTCAACAGCCCGAGGACCGTGATCAGCTTGAAGGCGATGTTGTACGGGATGATGTACGACAGCAGGGCGATCGAGATGATCGGCACCGGGAAGTAGTAGGTGAGGACGGGGAAGCCGTCGTACCAGTCGGGGGTCCACCCGGTTATCTGCAGGTGCGGTAGCAGGGCCCGCTTGACGTAGGCGGGCAGCCAGACGTGGGCGCCCATGTCCCCGCCGGCGGGCGTGGTGTTCTTGAACAGCTGCGAGGGCTGCAGCTCTTTGAACGTGAAGGCCACGCAGGCCGCGACCACCGCGAACGTCACGACCGCTTCCGGCCGGACTTTTTCCCGGAGTCGCTCCCACCGCGGCCGGTCCGAGTCCGGTGGCCAGATGCCTTCGTCCTCGGCGCTGTCGAGGGTCTCGGTCGCCGTCATCCGCCCCCCATCCTGCCCGTTCGGGCAGCCCGCCGGGGGGTCAAGGCGGTCAGGCGCTGGCGGAGGCGAGACCCAGAACCGACTCGAGGCTCAGGGAACCCTCCATGCCCTGCCACCACCGCCGGTCGCAGTGGGAGCAGCTGAACATGGTCACGGGTTCGCCGCCAACCTGGATCTCGATCACGACGAGCTGACGGGTGCGGCAGGCCGGGCATTTCATCACCCGGAATGTCGGCATCCGACGCCCGGATCTTGACCGTTAATGCAGGTGGACCGAGCTCAGCACGGCCGCCGCGTTGAACGCCATGTGGGCTCCTATGGACGGCCCCAACCGGCCCGTGTACCAGGCCAGGGCGCCGAAGACCATCCCGACCGCGGCCAGGCCCAGGAACTGCACCGGCTCGAAGTGGGCCAGCCCGAACAGCAGCCCGCTCACCACGATGGCCACCGGGGCCGGGAAGGCGCCGGCCAGCGACCGCAGGAGGAGCCCGCGGAAGAACAGCTCCTCCACCAGCGGCGCCCCCACGGCCAGGAACACCAGGATGACGGCGGCGGCGACGACTGTGTGCGCGGCGCCGGTGTCGCGGGTGGTGGGCTGGCTGAGCTGGTGGCTCAGGTTCCGGTCGAGGTACTCCAGGGGCAGGTACAGGAGCTTGACCAGCCCGTACTGGCACGCCAGCCCCACCGCCGCCCCGACGGGCAGGTCCCACCACGCCCCCAGCCGGAACCCGTAGTCGTGGTCGAGCCGGCCGGTTCCCCGAACCCGGCTGAACCAGATGGCGGCGCCGATCAGGGCCGCCCAGAGGCCCACCAGGTCGGCCACGGTGACAGCGACGGGGATCGGGGCCGGAGACGACGTCCGGTAGCCGGTCGCCTGCTCGGCGACCGAGGCGGTGATGGTGGAGAGCACCAGCCCGGCGGCGAAGCCCATGAGGGCGGCCCCGATCCCGGCCCAGGCGGCCGGCAGCTGGGGGCGGGGGGACGGCTCCGGGCTCAGCGGGTCAGGAGACGAGGGTGGCGGGTGGCTCATAGCGCGACGGCCGAGCGACCCTGCGGTCCACCTGGGTCCAGCCCTGGGGGGCCCGGAGCTTGGAAGCGTGACCGGCGCACAGGCCCCACTGGTCACCGCTGTCGGACGGGGCGTCGTCCAGCCACACCCGCTGCCCGGCGTAGTCGTAGGTCAACCAGGCGACCGTCTGGCCCTGGCAACCGGGGCGAGCGCAGATCGGCCGGCGGTCCATGGAGAAATCCTACCGGGACCTCCGACCCTATATGGGGTACCTCGGCCTACGATGGAGCCCATGAGCAGGCAACCGGGAGACATGCGGGACATGAGACCCGGCGGAGGGCCGGGCCTTCCCGGTGGCAACTCCCCCACTGGAAACAACTGGCGCTGGATCGCCGTGGTGCTCGCCACCATAGTAATCCTCGCCCTGGCGCTGTCGTCCATGCGCAGCTCGAACAGCACGCCGACGCAGAACTACTCGGACTTCATCTCCGCCGTGAACTCCGACCAGGTGACCCAGGCCACCGTCAACGTCGACAGCGGCCACATCACCTACACGTTGAAGTCGGGCCAGCAGTACGCCACCCAGGGGGTGGCGCTGAGCCAGAACAGCGCCCCGCTGTCGGACTACCAGCAGCACATCAAGAACCTCAAGCTGTCCACCACCACGACCAGCGCCTGGGCCGCCTGGCTGCCGTACATCATCTACGGCGCCCTGATCGTCCTGCTGCTGGTGTTCGTCACCCGCCGGGCTCAGGGCCAGATGAGCGGCATCATGTCCATCGGCCGATCCAAAGCCAAGGTGTACACCACCGAGAGACCGCGCACGACCTTCTCGGACGTGGCCGGCTACGAGGGGGTCAAGCTGGAGATCCGCGAGGTCGTGGACTTCCTGCGGTCGGCGAACCGGTTCAAGGAGATCGGCGCCAAGATCCCGAAGGGTGTGCTGCTGGTCGGCCCGCCCGGTACCGGTAAGACGCTGCTGGCCCGGGCCGTGGCCGGCGAGGCCGGGGTGCCGTTCCTGTCGGTGACCGGGTCGGACTTCATGGAGATGTTCGTGGGTGTCGGCGCCTCCCGGGTCCGGGACCTGTTCCAGACGGCCCGCAAGCAGGCGCCGGCGATCATCTTCATCGACGAGATCGACTCCATCGGCCGCAAGCGCGGCGCCGGTCTGGGCGGCGGCCACGACGAGCGGGAGCAGACGCTCAACCAGATGCTCGCCGAGATGGACGGCTTCGAGACCACCGAGGGTGTGGTGATGATGGCGGCCACCAACCGGCCGGACATCCTCGACCCCGCCCTGCTGCGTCCCGGACGCTTCGACCGCCAGATCGTCGTGCCCCTCCCCGACCTGGAGGAGCGCCTGCCGATCCTGGCCGTCCACTGCAAGGACAAGCGGGTGGAGCCCGACGTGGACCTGACGGTGGTGGCCCGGGGCACACCGGGCATGAGCGGCGCCGACCTGGCCAACCTGGTCAACGAGGCCGCCCTGCACGCCGTGCGCCGCGGGGCGGTGTCGATCGCCATGCAGGACTTCGAGGCCGCCCGGGACCGGGTGCTGATGGGCCAGCGCAGGGAATCGACCGTCCTGTCGGACAAGGAGAAGGAGGCCACCGCCTACCACGAGGGCGGCCACGCCGTGCTGGCCTACGTCCTCCCCGACGCCGACCCGGTGCACAAGGTGACCATCCTGCCGACCGGCATGGCCCTCGGCGTCACCCAGCAGCTGCCCATCGAGGAGCGCCACACCTACTGGCGGGAGTACATCGAGGACGCCATGTGCGTGATGATGGGTGGCCGCTGCGCCGAGAAGTTGACGCTCGGCAGCCTGTCCACCGGCGCCTCGAACGACCTCCAGAGGGCCACCGAGATCGCCCGCAAGATGGTCCGGGAGTTCGGCATGAGCGACCGGATCGGCCCCATGGCCTGGGGCCAGGAGGGCCAGGTGTTCCTGGGCGAGGACCTCATGCACGCGGCGCGCGACTACAGCGACGTCACGTCCCGGGTCATCGACGAGGAGGTCGAGCGGATCCTGCGCGAGCAGGAGGCCCGGGCCACCCGTCTGCTCACCGAGCACCGCCGGGGCCTGGCCGCCGTGGCCGCCGCCCTCCTGGAGAAGGAGACCATCGACGGCACCGAGGTCGGCCGCCTGGTCGACGAGGCCTACGGGCGCCCGGTCCACGAGAACGCCCCCAGCGTCCCCCGCTTCGCCGAGGCCATCACCGTGGAGCCCGGCGACATCTAGAGCCCAGAGGCTGCCCCGTTGTCCTTGGACCGGGGCAGCCATTCGGGCGACCGGTCCTCGCGCGGCCAAGCCGCAGACACGGCGTTCAGCTCAGCGGGATGCCGAAGCTGAGCCCGATCCCTCCGTGCGCCCCGTAGATGTCGTACTCGGCGTAGATCGGCCCGGTGGCCCGGACGTCGAGCGCCCCGCCGACACCTGATGGCAGGGTGACGTCGACCCGCCCCCCGGCCGGCACCGACCTCTCCACCCCGACCGACGAGCCCAGGCCGGCCACCCGCACCCCCACGGCGGTGGCGCCCGGGTTGGAGATCACCACATGCCCCTGGTGTCCGCTGTCGGTCAGAGCGGCCGGGAGCAGCCAGTCGGGTGCGGCCAGGCGGCCGCCGAGAAGCTGGCCGACCCCGCTCCTGGTGCCGCCCGGGACGGGCGCCTGCACCGCGGTGATGACCCGGGCGGCGACCACGGGCACGCCGTTGACGCTCGTCAGCGTGGCGGTGTGGGGCACCCCCGCCGGTATGCGGGCCTGCTGCTCGGACACGATGGGAACCACCTGGTAG
The DNA here is from genome assembly GCA_021827225.1 of Actinomycetes bacterium. The sequence goes on from JAKAXG010000030.1 coordinate 14,762, forward strand.
GGCCCCACGTTGACCGACAACGGCTCCGCCGATCCCTGCTGCAGGCCGATCGACAGGCGCACGTCGGCCGCCTGCGGGCCGGGGTTGTAGATGACGTACTGCTCACCGATGCCGTTCCCGGCCAGCCCGTCGGGCCACACCCACGACCGGCCGGCGGACGGGGCGCCCAGGGTGACGTCGTTGCCGGTGACCGGCACCGCCGGGTCCGCCAGGGGGGCGTTGCCGGCCGGGGTGCCGACCAGGGGCGACCCCGACGGCGGCGGGGTGACCCAGGTCGTCTCCCAGGCCACGATGCTGCCGGTCCGGGCCGATGCCGTCACCGCGATGGACGACCGCCGCCGCAGCTGGGAACGGAGATCCACCCCTACCAGGCCCCCTGCC
>JAKAXG010000678.1 GCA_021827225.1 Actinomycetes bacterium
GGCGTAGTCCGCCTCGAACGTGGCGTCGAGCCGGTCCCGGACGAAGTTGGCCGCTCCCATGTTGGCCGGCTCCTCCTGGACCCAGACCACCTCCGACGCCCGCTCGTAGCCGGCCACGGCGGCCAGGATCTGCTCCGCCGGCCACGGGTGGAGCTGCTCCACCCGGACCACGGCCACGTCGCCGCGGCCGGCCTTGGCCCGGGCGTTCATGACGTCCAGGGCCACCTTGCCGGTGGCCAGGACGACCCGGCGCACGGCGTCACGGTCGGTCACCGCCGGATCGTCGAGGACCTCCCGGAAGTGGCCGGTCGTGAACTCCGAGACCGGGCTGTAGGCCTCCCGGCCCCTCAGGTACCGCTTGGGGGTGAACAGCACCAGGGGCTTGCGGGTGGAACGCAGCACCTGCCGGCGCAGCAGGTGGAACAGCTGGGAGGCGGTGGTGACGTCGGCGACCTGGATGTTGTCCTCGGCGCACAGATCCAGGAACCGCTCCATCCGGGCCGAGGAGTGCTCCGCCCCCTGGCCCTCGTAGCCGTGCGGTAGCAGCAGGGTCAGCCCTGAGGTCTGACCCCACTTGATCTCCGCCGCGGCCAGGAACTGGTCGATGATGATCTGGGCCCCGTTGACGAAGTCGCCGAACTGGGCCTCCCAGCCGACGAAGGCGTCGCCGGCGATCTGCGAGTAGCCGTACTCGAAGCCGAGGGCGGCGTACTCCGACAGCAGAGAGTCGTATATGTAGAACCGGCCCGGTCCGAGCTGGGCCAGAGGGATGTAGTCGGTCCCGGTGGTGTAGTCCACCACGGCCGCGTTGCGGTGTCCGAAGGTGCCCCGCCGGGTGTCCTGGCCGCTCAGGCGCACGTCGCGCCCGTCGAGCAGCAGCGTGCCGTAGGCCAGGGCCTCACCGAGGGCCCAGTCGGCCTCCCCGGACTGCCACAGCTTGGCCCGGGCGTCGAACACCCGCACCAGCTTCGGGTGGACCGTGAAGCCCTCCGGGAAGCTGGCCAGCGCCTGCACGACCTTCTCCAGGCGGTCCCTCGGCACCCCGGTTTCGATCGGCGGCAGGACCGGCGCCGGCTCCGGGGCCGGCGGCAGGGACGTGGGCTGGGGCGGGGCGGCGGCCCGGGTCTCGTCCAGGGCGGCCTGCAGGCGGGCGGAGAAGTCCTTGAGCGCTTCCTCGGCCTGGTCCAGGTCGATGTCGCCCCGGCGGACCAGCGACTCGGTGTAGAGCTTGCGGACGCTTCGGTGCTCCTTGATCAGCTGGTACAGCAGCGGCTGCGTGAGCGACGGGTCGTCCTGCTCGTTGTGACCGAAGCGGCGGTAGCAGACCATGTCGATGACGACGTCCTTGTTGAACCGCTGCCGGAACGCGAAGGCCAGCCGGCCCACCCGGACGCAGGCCTCGGGGTCGTCGCCGTTGACGTGGAAGATCGGCGCCTGGACCATCTTGGCCACGTCCGTGGCGTAAACCGAGGACCGGGCCGACTCCGGGTTGGTGGTGAATCCGAGTTGGTTGTTGATGACCAGATGCACGGTTCCGCCGGTCTCGTAGCCGGGTAGCGCCGACATGTTGAGGGTTTCGGCCACCACCCCCTGGCCGGCGAAGGCGGCGTCGCCGTGGATGAGCAGGGGCAGCACCGGATGGTTCTCTTCTTCGGTGTCGCCGTCGCGGGCCACGGTGTCCTGCAGGGCCCGGGCCATTCCCTCCACCACCGGGTCCACCGCCTCCAGATGTGACGGATTCGATGACAGGAGAACGTCTATGGGGCGTCCGGAGCGACCGGTGAACTTGCCGCGGAAGCCCTTGTGGTACTTGACGTCACCCGATCCCTGCACGGTGCCGGGGTCGATGTTGCCCTCGAATTCCTCGAACAGCTCGCCGTAGCCCTTGCCCACGATGTTGATGAGCACGTTCAAACGGCCCCGGTGGGCCATCCCGATGACCACGTGCTGCAGGCTCTCCACGGCCGCCTGGTCGATGATGGCGTCGATGAGCGGTATGGCCGCCTCGCCGCCCTCGAGGCCGAAGCGTTTCTGGCCGATGAACTTGGTGTTCAGGAACTGCTCCAGGGCCTCGGCCGCGTTGAGGCGGTCCAGCACCCAGCGCTGCTCCTGCGCCGTCAGCGCCGTGGGCACCCCCTCCACCTGCTCCTGGATCCAGCGCTTCTGGTCCGGCTCCTGGATGTGCATGTACTCCACGCCGACCGTCCGGCAGTAGGCGTCGCGCAGCACGCCCAGGATGTCGCCCAGCTTCATGCGCTCCGACCCGGCCAGCCCGTTGGTGAGGAACTCCCGTTCCAGGTCCCACACCGACAGCCCGTGAGTGGTGGGGTCCAGCTCCGGGTGCATGTGGGGGTCTTTCCAGTCCAGCGGGTCCAGGTGGGCGATCAGATGGCCGCGCACCCGGTACATGTTGATGAGGTTGTCCACCTCCATCTGCTTGCGCAGCTGGAGCTCGGCCGTCTCGGCCAGGTCGTTGACGTCGCGGTGGAACGGCACCGGCTCGTAGGGGACGCCCATGGCCTTGAAGACGTTCTCGTAGAAGGAGTCCTCGCCGGTGAGCAGCCGGTGGACCTTCTGCAGGAACAACCCGGATTCGGCCCCCTGGATGATCCGGTGGTCGTAGGTGCTGGTGACCGCCACGACCTTGGACACCCCGAGCTCGGCCAGGACCCGGGGGTCCGCGGCCTGCCACTCGGCCGGGTAGTCGATGGTTCCGACGCCGATGATGGCGCCCTGGCCGGGCATGAGGCGGGGCACGGACTGGACGGTGCCGATGGTGCCCGGATTGGTCAGGCTGACGGTGGCGCCGGCCAGGTCGTCGGCGGCGATCTTGCCGGTGCGGACCTTGCGGATGAGCTCCTCGTAGGCCGACCAGAACTGCCGGAAGTCCATGGTGTCGGCGTTCCTGATGACCGGCACCATGAGGTTCCGGGTCCCGTCGGACTTCTCCACGTCCACCGCGATCCCGAGACCCAGGTGCTCGTGCCTGCGCACCGCCGGGGTGCCCTTGGCGCCGTCGCCCTCCTCCGGTTCCACGAAGCTGGCGTTCAGGGCCGGGACCGCCTTCAGGGCCTCCACCACCGCGAAGCCGATGATGTGGGTGAAGCTGACCTTGCCGGCGGACCCGGTACGGGAGAGCTGGTTGTTGAGGATGCGGCGGTT
>JAKAXG010000679.1 GCA_021827225.1 Actinomycetes bacterium
CGCCGCCGGCATCGGTGAAGCCGCCGAAGAAGTGGCTGTGGTCGAAGGCAAAGGCGCAGGTGACCATCATGGCGCCGGCGCCGATGACGGTGACGAACGAGCCGAGGACGGTGTCGGCCCGCTCGTAGTTGATCCAGCGGGGCGTGATGCGCTTGTCGATGATGTTGGACTGCTGGAAGAACAGCTGCCACGGGGCGACGGTGGTGCCGACTATGGCGATTATGAGCAGCACCGAGGTGGAGTTGACCCCGCCGCGGATGCCCGGCACGACCAGGTCGTGCAGGACCGGAGCGGCGTGGGGGTGGGCGAACACGGCGAGGGGTATGACGAGGAAGTTCCCCGCCACGAACAGCAGCATGAACCGCTCCCAGCGGCGGAAGCTGCCGCTGGCCGTCATGACCACCAGGCCGACCGCGGCCACAGGTACGGAGATGTACTTGCTGACACCGAAGTAGGACAGGGCCAGGTCGACGCCGATGAACTCGGTGACGATGGTCAAGAAGTCGAGCAGGAACAGGTCGCCGACGGAGAACCAGCCCCAGAACCGGCCGAAGCGCTCCTTGATCAGCCGGGCGTGGCCGACGCCGGTGACCGCGCCGAGACGGACGACCATCTCCTGGTTGACCACCAGCACCGGGATGAGAAGGATCAGCGTCCACAGAAGGCTGGTGCCGTAGTTCTGGCCGGCCTGGGAGTAGGTGGCCACCCCGCCGGCGTCGTTGTCGCCGACCATGACGATGATCCCGGGCCCGACGATGGCGGCCAGGGTCAGAAGTCGGGCCCGCCAGGTGCGCCGGGCGCCCAGATCATGCTGGCTGATCGTTCCCAGCGCGCCGCGGATGTCGCCCAGGTGGGCGTCGTCCAGGACCGCGCTGGGGCCGGTCGCTGCATCGATGGTGTTGTCGGCCATGCCGATAGGACCTCCCGGGGGACGTGATAGGCGGGGCTGGGTTGCTATCCAGACGCCCACCGTCGGTCCCAGCGGCCGGCCTCAGCAGGCCGGGACTGGGACGGCTGGGGGCGCCAGAGGTTGGTGAGGTGAACCTCTATCGGCGCTCAGCGATGCTCCTTGGTCGATCCAGTAGTTCCAGCCGACCGGCCAGCAGCCGGGCGGCTGGCAGCCGAGGGTGGGGGCTGGGCGTCCCGACCCCGATGGGCCGGCGTCCAGTCGACACCCCCTCGTTAGAGCTTTGGCACTGCCCGGCGTAGACCCTGAAAGGTCAGCCGCTTCGGTCCACCCCTTAGCTCGGGGAGGACTGTTCTGGCCCGGAGTGTCTCTCGACAGGTGGGGCCAGCGGCCTGTGTCCGAACAGACGCCTCACCGAACGAGGTGCGACTGCGCCAAGAAGCTTACCGCAGCGCGCCGGGCCAGGCCCATGCCGGGCGGGTGAACTTCCGGTGACCTGCGGACGTGGCCCGAGCCTCTACCCGGCGCTGGAGCTCATGCCGTACTGGCGCCGCCAGCCCTCGGGCAGAAGCAGTTCCAGCACATCGTCCACGCTGATCAAGCCCAGCACGCGCTGCTGCTCGTCGACCACCGGCAGGACCGCCAGGTTGTAATCGCTCATCACCCGCGACACCTCGTGCACGTCGGCATCCGGTGTCAATGCCACCGGGTCGGGATGGGCGACCGTACCCACCGGGGCGGTCGGATCGGCCCGTAACAGCTCCACCACGAGCACCGTGCCCGACAGACGGTGGTCAGCCTCGGTGACCAGTACCACCCCCGCCGCCTCCGGAGCCACCTCCGACGCCCTGACCGCCGCCAGAGCTTCCCCGGCGGTCACGGTCGCGGCTACCGCGACGAAGTCCGGGTTCATCAGACCCCCGGCGGTCTCGGGGTTGTAGCTCAGAAGTGACCGCAGCTTGCGCTGATGCGCCGCCGGCAGGCGCTGCAGGATGGGCAGGCGCCGCTCCTGGTCCAGCTCCTCGAGCAGGTCCACCGCGTCATCGGGCGCCATGGCCGCCAGCACCCGGGCCGCCTCCCCGTCCGGGCGGGACCGCAGGAACTCCACCTGGTGCTCCATATCGAGCTCCTCGAACACGTCCGCCTCGAGCGCCCGGTCGTCACCGACCGCGGCGATGATCTCCTCGCCCTCCTCATGCGAGGCGGCCTCCACCAGATCGGCCAGCTGCGCCGGATGCAATCTGGACAGCTTGCGCAGCGGTATCCGCAGCCGGGCGGTCGGCACATGAGCGACGAACGGCTCGATCTCCGCCCAATCCACCAGACTGCCCGCCTCGACCCGGCCCCGGGCCGAGCGGGGCAGCAGACGGCGCACGACCGGCTTGGACGTCGGGTCAGCTCCGACGACCACCCAGCGGTTTCCGACACATGCCAGCTCGATCTCGTTCGCCCGGACCAGACGGGCTCCCTTCAGATGGATCAGGTGCCGGCCGGCCACGTCCTTGGCCAGCAGCACCTCCCCGGGCCGGCGCTCGAACGGCCCCAAACGGTCCGGATCTGTTGACAGGCGGACCCCATCCGCGTCCAAGGCGGACACGTCGTACATGTGGGCGAAACGCTCCCGACCGGAAACGCTGACCACCAGCCCGGTCAGCGGAGGGTAACCGCCATCGCCCAAGTGGACGATCACATCGGTCAGCTTCCCCACCCGCCGGCCGTCCGAGGCGGTCACCTGACCGCCCAGCAGACAGGACAGGTGCATCACCTCCACCGAGGTACTTGGAGGCTCCGACCCGATGGCATCGGCCATACCCGCGAGCGTAACCCCCCACGGAGCCGAAGGTCGGCACAGAGCCGGCCGCATGCTCATGGGGATCGGGCAGCTCCAACCACCCGATCGACCGGTGTGGTCAGTCAGGGGCGAGGGGCAGCCTGCGGGTGATCGTCTTCGAACACCTGCCCGTCGACGACGTGCACGGTCCGGTCGAACGCCACCGTCTCGAGCAGCCACCGGTCGTGGGTGACGACCAGCACGGTGCCGGCGAAGTCGGTGAGCGCCGACTCGAGCTGTTCGATGGCGGGCAGGTCCAGGTGGTTGGTGGGCTCGTCGAGGACCAGGCAGTTGGTGCCGGTGATCATGAGAGCCGCCAGCTGGGCCCGGGTCCGTTCCCCGGGGGAAAGGCCTCCCCACGGCCGGCCCACGTGCCCTGCCGTCAGCCCGAACTTGGCGAGGGCGGAGCGGGCTTCC
>JAKAXG010000680.1 GCA_021827225.1 Actinomycetes bacterium
CGGTCCGATGACGTGGCGGGGCAGGCCCAGCCGCAGATGGTCGAGGGCCCAGGTCTTGGTCAGCTGGTCGGCCGCGACCACAACCGCAGCGACCGCCGGGATCAGCAGCCGCCGGGCGCCTACCGCCGGGACCGCAGCCCGCCGCTCTTGCAGGTCACGCACAGGGCCGCGTACGGCAGCGCCTGCAGCCGGGGTTCGGGGATCATCTCGCCGCACTGCTCACAGACTCCGTAGGTGCCGTCTTCGATCTTCTGCAGGGCCCGGTCGATCTCGACCACGGTGGCCCGGGCCTGGGCCGAGAGGTACAGGTCGATCTCACGGTCCACGTTGGCGGTGCCGCCCTCGCCGCCCTCCTCGTCGAACTGGACGTCGCCCGGTTCGTGCTCGAGGGCCAGCGAGTCGGCCTGGGCCTTGAGCGCCTCCGCCGAGTCGATGTAGGAGCGCCGCTCCTCCAGGAGCAGCTCCCGCTGGGCGGCGAGGAAGTCGTCGCGGCCGCCCTTGGCCTTGGCGTGGGTCGCCGACTTCTTGGCCGGAGCGTGATCCGACTTCTTGGCCACCACCGTGCTGGGCACCTCCTTGCCGGCCTTGCCTGCCGGCCCCTTCCCCACCGGAGCGGGCGGCTCCGCTGTCCTTTTACCCGCCGCAGCCCTTTTGCCCGTGCCTGCCTGAGCCGAAGCCGGAGCTCTTTTGTCCATGATCCTGACCTCGAAGGTTGGTCCTACTCGATCGGGGAGCCCGGAACGCTAGCAGCCGCGGATCGGGGTCCCGTATCGCGCTCGAAACACCGCGGGGCCGGCCGTTGTTCCCCCGTATCTTGGTGGGATGCCCCCCGGTGCTGAATCCCCCTACCCGCAGGTTCCCAGCTCCCCCAGCTTCCCCCGCATCGAGGAGGACATCCTGGGGTCCTGGGCGGAGGAGGGCACCTTCGAGCGTTCCGTCTCCGAGCGGCGCGGCGCTCCCGAGTACGTCTTCTACGACGGCCCGCCCTTCGCCAACGGCCTTCCCCACTACGGGCACCTTTTGACCGGATTCGTCAAGGACGCCATCCCTCGGTACCGGACCATGAAGGGTCAGCTGGTGGAGCGCCGGTTCGGGTGGGACTGCCACGGGCTGCCGGCGGAGACGGAGGCGGAAAAAGAGCTGGGCGTCTCCGGCCGGGGCCCCATCACCGAGTTCGGGATCGAGCGGTTCAACGAGTACTGCCGCACGTCGGTGCTGCGCTACACCAAGGAGTGGGAGCGCTACGTCACCCGCCAGTCCCGCTGGGTCGACTTCGACAACGACTACAAGACCATGGACCTCTCCTACATGGAGAGCGTCATGTGGGCCCTCAAGCGCCTGTGGGACCTGGGTCTGCTCTACGAGGACTACCGGGTGCTCCCCTACTGCTGGGAGTGCGAGACCCCCCTGTCGAACTCCGAGACCCGCCAGGACAACGCCTACCGCGACCGCCAGGACCCGGCGGTGACCGTGGCGTTCACCCTCGAAGCCGCCGGCGGCGAGGGGGAGCTCGACCTGTGGGTGTGGACGACCACCCCGTGGACGCTGCCGTCGAACCTGGCCCTGGCCGTCGGCCCGGACATCGACTACGCCGTGTTCGAGCGCGACGGGCGACGCTTCGCCCTCGGGGAGGCCACCCTGGGCGCCTACGAGAAACAGCTGGAGGGGGCCGCCCGGGTGGGGACGGTCGCCGGCCGGGACCTGGTCGGGCGGCGCTACACGCCGCTGTTCCCGTACTTCGTCGGCACGGAGAACGCCTTCGTGGTGCTCGGCGCGCCGTTCGTGAGCACCGAGGACGGCACCGGGGTGGTGCACATGGCCCCCGGTTTCGGCGAGGACGACCAGCTGACCTGCGCGGCGGCCGGCATCCCCGTGGTGTGCCCGGTCGACGACCGCACCCGCTTCACCTCGGAAGTCCCCGACTTCGAGGGCCTGCAGGTGTTCGAGGCCAACCAGCCGGTGATCCGGGCGCTGCGCGCCCGGGGGGTGCTGGTCCGCTCCGACTCCTACGTCCACGCCTACCCGCACTGCTGGCGGACCGACACGCCGCTGGTCTACCGGGCCGTCTCGTCGTGGTTCGTCAACGTCACGGCGGTCAAGGACCGGCTGCTGGCCCGCAACCAGGAGATCAACTGGGTGCCCGAGCACGTGCGGGACGGCTCGTTCGGCAAGTGGCTGGAGAACGCCCGCGACTGGTCCATCTCCCGCAACCGGTTCTGGGGCTCGCCCATCCCGGTGTGGAAGAGCGACGACCCGGCCTACCCGCGCGTCGACGTGTACGGCAGCCTGGACGAGCTGGAGCGCGACTTCGGGGTCCGCCCCGCCGACCTGCACCGGCCGGCCATCGACGAGCTGACCCGTCCCAATCCCGACGACCCCACCGGCAGGTCGACCATGCGCCGGGTGACCGACGTGCTCGACTGCTGGTTCGAGAGCGGGTCGATGCCGTTCGCCCAGGTCCACTACCCGTTCGAGAACCAGGAGTGGTTCGACCGTCACTTCCCCGGCGACTTCGTCGTCGAGTACATCGGCCAGACCCGGGGCTGGTTCTACACCATGCACGTGCTGGCGGTGGCCCTGTTCGACCGGCCGGCGTTCAAGAACTGCCTGGCGCACGGCATCCTGCTCGGCGACGACGGGCAGAAGATGTCCAAGCGGCTGCGGAACTACCCCGACCCGGAGGCCATGTTCGAGGCCCACGGGGCGGACGCCATGCGCTGGTTCCTCCTGGCCTCGCCGATCATGCGCGGCGGCGACATGATCGTCGACGAGAAGGGCATCCGCGAGGCGGTGCGCTCCGCCCTCCTGCCCCTGTGGAACGCCTGGTACTTCTTCTCGCTCTACGCCAACGCCGACGGCCGCCGGGCGAGCCTCGGACGCACCGACTCCCGCCGGGTCCTCGACCGCTACATCCTGGCCAAGCTGCACGGCGTGGTGGTCGAGGTGACGGCGGCCATGGAGGGCTACGACCTGTCGGGGGCGTGCGCGTCCGTAGAGGCCTTCCTCGACAGCCTGACCAACTGGTACATCCGGCGCAGCCGCGACCGCTTCTGGGGCACCGCCGCCGGCAACGAGGCCGACACCGCCGACGCTTTCGACACGTTGGCCACCGTCCTCGAGGTCCTGACCC
>JAKAXG010000681.1 GCA_021827225.1 Actinomycetes bacterium
CCGCCGGCAACCGCCGGCAACCGCCGGCAACCGCCGGCAACCGCCGGCCCCCGCCGGCAACCACCCCGCCCCGGCGCCCCGCATAGCCTCCCGGTGTGGACCTCTCCGACCTCGCCGAACAGGAACTGCCCGCCGACACCGTGGGCCTGCTGGAAGGACTCGTCTCCACCCGGGCCATCCGGATGTACACCGACGAGCCGGTACCCGAGGCCGCCCTGCGGGCCATCCTCTTCGCCGCCTCCCGGGCGCCGAGCGGTTCGAACCGGCAGCCGTTCCGGTTCCTGGTCCTGTCCGACGGCCCGAAGGCGGCTGAGGCGAAGCGGCTGATCGCCCGATCGGCCCAGCGGGCCTGGCAGAGCAAGCGCCGGCGCGACCGCTACGACGAGGGGTCCGGTACCCGCCCGGATTCCCCAAAGGCCCGCATGGCGCTGACCATGCAGGCCTACGTCGACAACTTCGAACGGGTACCCGTGCTCATTCTCCCCTGCCTGGTCCGCTACCGGCCGCCGACGCCGTTCGAGGGGGCGTCGGTGTACCCCGCCTGCCAGAACATCCTCCTGGCGGCCCGGGCCCTCGGCTACGGAGGGGTGGTCACCGGGTGGCACTTCGGCGTGGAGGCCGAGCTCCGGGAGCTGCTCGGCGTGCCCGCCGATGTCTTCATGGCGGCCACCCTCACGCTGGGCCGGCCCCGGGGTGGCCACGGGCCGGTGCGCCGCCGGCCCCTCTCCGAGCTGGTCTACGAGGAGTCGTGGGGGCAGGCGGCCGGCTGGGCGCTCGACCCGCCGGGCACCCGCTACACATCCACCCCGACTTCCGCCCCGACTTCCGCCCCGACTTCCACCCCGACCTCATAGCCGACCGCAGCCGGGGCCCAGTAGCCGCCGGAGCCGGGCCACGGCCGCGACCGCAGCCGGGAAAACGCTCGCACCGGGACCGCCCCGGGACCGCCCCGAGACCGCCCCGGGACCGCACCGGGACCGCCCCGGCCCGGTCACTTGATGAGCGGGTCCCGGGGCAGGCCGAGCAGCCGCTCGCCGATCTGGTTGCGCTTGATCTCCGACGTGCCGCCGGCGATGGACAGCGCCCGGTGCCGGAGCACCTGCAGCCCGGCCGCCGCTCCGGCCCCGTCCAGGTAGGCGCCGTCCGGGCCGGCCAGAGCCGACAGGATGGCGGCCGCCTCGTGGCCGATCTCGGACAGGAGCAGCTTGGTCATGTTGCCCTCCGGCCCCGGCTCGCCGCCGGCCACCGCCCGGTGGGCGCTGCGCAGGTTCATGATGGCGATGGCCTCCGTCCGGGCGATGTGGCGCCCCACCCGGGCCGGGCCGCCGGGCAGCCGCTCGGGGTGGGCCTCCAGCGGCCCGAAGAAGGACTCAACGGGCATGGCCATGCTCCCCGCCCCTCCCCCTATGCTCACGCTCTCGTTGCCGAGGGTCGCCCGGGCCACCGTCCATCCGCCGTCCACCGGGCCCACCACGTCGTCGTCGGGGATGAAGACGTCGTTGAAGAACACCTCGTTGAACTCCGAGTCGCCGGTCGCCTGGCGGAGGGGGCGGACGGTCACTCCCTCGGCGTGCATGTCGATGACCATCATGGTGATGCCCTTGTGCTTGGGCGCCGCGGGATCGGTGCGCACCGTCGCCAGCCCGTAGCCGGCCAGGTGGGCGCCGCTCGTCCACACCTTCTGCCCGTTGACCACCCAGCCGCCCTCCACCCGCCGGCCCCGGGTCTTGATGCCGGCGGCGTCGGAGCCGGCGTCGGGCTCGCTGAACAGCTGGCACCAGATGACCTCCTGGTTCAGCGCCGGCCGCACCCAACGGGCGATCTGGTCCTCGGTGGCGTACTGGATGAGGGTGAGGATCACCCAGCCGGTGATGCCGTACACCGGCCGGCTGATCCCGGCCCGGGCGAACTCCTGCTCCACCACCAGCTGCTCCACCGCCCCGGCGTTGCGGCCCCAGGGCCGGGGCCAGTGCGGCATGGCGTAGCCGGCCTCCAGCATGGCCTGGCGCCGGCTCCTCGGGTCGAGCCCCTTGACGGACTCGGCGAAGGCGGCCACCTCCCGGCGGATGTCCTCGGCCTCGGGCGGCAGCTCCATGTCGGCCCGGCGCCGCACCCCGGCCCGGGTCAGGGAGGCGACCTCGGCGGCGACGCCCTCCTCGCCGAGCAGGGCGGCGATGGCCGTGGCCCGGCGCAGGTACAGGTGAGCGTCGTGCTCCCAGGTGTAGCCGATGCCGCCGTGGACCTGGATGTTGAGGTTGGCGTCCTCCACCGCCGCGTGCGAGGCCAGCGACGCGGCCATCGCTGCTCCCAGGGAAAAAGCGTCACCCCCTGCGGCTGCCGCCCTCGCCGCGTCCCAGACCGTCGCGGTGGCCAGCTCGGCCTCGACGAGCATGTTGGCGCAATGGTGTTTCACCGCCTGATAGGTGCCGATGGGCCGGCCGAACTGCACCCGGACCTTGGCGTACTCGCTCGCCGACTCGGTGCACTCCCGGGCCACCCCGGTGGCCTCGGCGGCGAGGATCAGCCGGGCCAGGTCGACCAGGGCGCGGCGGCCCCCGCGCAGGGCCTGAGCCGGGGCGTTCTCGAACGTCACCCGGCCGGTACGGCGGGTGGGGTCCAGGTTCCTGGGGGTTTCGACGGTCACCCCCGGGCTGCCCGCCTCGACCAGGATCGCGTCGTCGCCGGCCGGCACCAGCAACAGCTGGGCCGTCCCCGCTCCCAGGACGGCCGGTGCGGTGCCGCTGAGCCGCCCGTCGACAAGCTGCAGATCGGCGTCCACGGCGATGCCGGCGACCGTGGAGCCGTCGGCCAGACCGGGCAAATGCCGGGCCTTGATCTCCTCTGTGCCGACGGCGTCGATCGTGGCGCTGGCGATCACGGTGGGTACCGCCGGCCCCGGGCAGATGGCCCGTCCCAGCTGCTCGACGACCACGACCAGTTCGGGGATCCCGTAGCCGGACCCGCCGTGCTCTTCCGGCAGGTGCAGCCCCAGCCAGCCCAGGCCGGCCAGCTCCGACCAGAACGACGGACGGGGCTCCTCCGCCGCCTCCAGCAGGTCCCGCGCCGCGCCGACCGCCCCGTGTTTGGCCAGGAAGTCGCTGACGGTGTCGGAGAGGGCCCGGTGGTCGT
>JAKAXG010000682.1 GCA_021827225.1 Actinomycetes bacterium
GTTCTCCAAGTGGAGACCGGCGAGGTCGAGGTTCCCCCGGACCTGTCGGCGTGGGATCCTGTTGCGGGCCGGAGATCCCGGCTCGGAGGTGTCAAGGGCCAGCTGGTTCTGCCCGTGGGCGGACGGTAGGACTGCCTGCCGGTGGCCAGTAGAACTGCCCGCTGACGGCCAGGTGCCCGCCCGGGGTGGGGCTAGCCCAGGGGCTTCACCCCCTTGCCTCGGGTGGCTTGGGTGAGGCGGATGCTGTCACCGCCGGTGAGGACGACGTGAGCGTGGTGGAGTAGCCGGTCGACGGTGGCGTTGGCGATGGTTTTGGGCATGAGCTCGTCGAAGCCGGAGGGGTGGAGGTTGCTGCTGATGGCCAGGCTGCGCCGTTCGTAGGCGGCGTCGACGACGCGGTAGAGGGCTTCGGCGGTGTCGTCGGCGACAGGCAGGAGGCCGATGTCGTCGATGATGACCAGGTCGGCTCGCATGATGCGTTTGATGGCCCGGCCGACGCTGTCGTCGGCGCGGTGGCGGTGCAGGAGGGCGCCGAGGTCTTCGAGGCTGAACCAGCTGACGTGATGGCCTGCGTCGACCGCTGCGTGTCCGAGAGCTTCAAGCACGAAGCTCTTGCCCGTCCCGGACGGGCCGCACACGACGAGGTTCTCCCGGCGGCCGATCCACTCAAGGGTCCGCAGGGAACGCAGGGTCGGGGTGGCGATGGAGGACAGGTCGTCGTCCCAGACCTCGAAGGTCTTGCCGGTAGGGAACCCCGCCGCCCGGCGTCGGATGGCGACCGAAGAGCGCTGCCGGCCGGTGAGCTCCTCGACGAGCAGGGCCCGGACGGCCTCGGCCGGCTCCCAGCGCTGCGCTTTGGCGGTGGCCAACAGTTCGGCCGCCGTGCGGCGCATGTGGGGCAGACGGAGTTGTTTGAGGAGGTCCACGACCTCCAAAGCGGGGTCGGCGGCGGTCACTGGCCGAACCCTTCCCAGGCTCGGGTGCCGCCCTGCAGGGAGTGCTCCTCGCCGGCCCGGTTGCGGGGCTGGATCGGCCGGGAGGCCAGGATGGCGGCCAGATCGGTTTCGGCGAAGCGGCCGTAGATGGCCGCGTGGCCGAGGGCCCAGTCGACCGCTTCGGGGCCGTGCAGGCGGGCCAGGGCCAGGGCGTCGGCCATCTTCACCTTCACCCGGGCGGCGCCCGTCGCGCCGGCTTCGATCAGCCACAGCCGGGCCCCTTCTCCGAGGGCCAAGAAGGCGGCCTCGGCCTCGTTGGTCGCCTTGGGCTGGCGGCCCAGCGCTCCGGGCGGCCGGGGCGGGTAGTGGGAGTCGTCGATCATGGGATGGCCTGGGGTGGACAGACGATGACGGGCCACCTCGACCGCTCCCTTGGCGCTGACGTGCACGGCGACGACCTCATCACCATCGACACGCACCCACACCGTCTGGTCGGCCAAGGTGTGGGGGACCGAGTAGGTGACACCGCCGTAGCTGATCGTGGCCGACCAGCCGACCCGCCGGGTCTCACCGAACGCAGCGGTGTAGGGCGTCGCCGGCAAGGCGTGCAGCCGGGCCCGTTCCTCGACCAGAGCTTCATCGGGCTTCCGGCGCGTCGCCCGGTGCGGGCGGCCGTTGACCTCGGACATGAACGCCTCGCACGCTTCGACCAACTCCGACCAGCCGGTGTAGGCGTCGAGGAGGTTGGTGTCGGTGGGGACCAGGTCAGCCTTGGCGATACGCACCGTCGCCTCCGATCCGCCCTTGGACTCCGGGTCAGCCGGCACGCAGGTCGCGATCGTGATCCCGTAGTGGCCCGCCGCGGCCACCAGTCTCGGGTTGCGGATGGCGATACCGGCCACATGATCCACGCTCACCGTGCGCTCGTTGTCGGTCAGCCAGTACGTCGGAGCTCCACCCCAGACCCGCATGGCCCGGTCCAAGCAGCCGATCACCGTCGGAAGCGTGCGGTCCCAGGTCGGGATCACCACCCGGTGACGTGACCACGCCAGCCACGCGCAGAACAGGTTCGACCGCCGACCACCGATGCGCGGTCCTTCACCCCAGTCCCACTGGGCCCACATACCCGGCTCGGGGATCCACGGCCGATACACCCTGCGCCGCCCAGCCCGATACGACGCCTTGGCCTCCGCCACCGCCCGTCGCACAGTGCGCTCCGAACCGGGAAACCCCAGCCGACGCAGATTCTCGAACGCCACATCGGCGCGGATCTTGGCCTTCGAGCGGTCAACCCACTCCTCAATCTTCGGCAGCCACGGATCGATCATCCGCTCCCGCCGCACCGGCACCCCCGGCGACGGCAGGAGACCGGCGTCACGCCTGGCCACCCACCCCGCCACGGTGTGATGCGAACACCCCGCCAGCTCCCCGGCCGCCTTATAGCTGCCAGTCAAATCGAACGCTTCCAATATCTGCATGATCTCCTCGCGAGACTTCACCTGCTCCTCCCGGACGACAGTCAGTGTGAGAACCGACAAGTCGAACCGGGAGGAGCGCCCACCGGGTGGACCCCGGGGACCAACGAACATCAACGAGGGCAAAACACCTGACCGCCAGCGGGCAGTTCCGTTGGCCGCCAGCGGGCAGCTACCTGGCCGCCCACAGGCAGGATCTCATGGCCGCCGTCACCGCGGTACTCGTGTTGCGGTGGGCCGCATGCATCGGGGCGGTCGGGTTGTCGGCGGAGCTTCGGCGCAGGGCCGTGACGCCGGACGGCCTGACACCGGTGGGACCGGCACGGCCCGGCTCCCACCGGTCAGCGAATCAGCCGGTGTTGGCAACTACTCCCGGTATGAATGACGGCATGTGAGGTTTGCCCGGCTGACCTGCTCGGGGACGGCCCGCCACGGCCACGAGGTAGCGGTAGCTGCCTAGGACGAGGCTGGGGCCGATCCCGGCTCCGTCCTGGCCGTCGCATGCCGGCGGCTGCCCGGGCTGCGATCATCACCGGTGGGGGCCGGGTGCTTCGCCGGGTGATCCAACGGCCCCTCCTCCTACGGCGGCGGCGACGAGTTGACGGGATGCATCGTCGGTGCGCCGGGCCGGGTGACGACGGCCATGGGAGACTCCTCGTAGACGGCCATTGAGGTTCCCCGGGTACGGCCACGAGAATTCCCCGCGTGCGGCCATGGG
>JAKAXG010000683.1 GCA_021827225.1 Actinomycetes bacterium
CCCCGACGTTGAGCGACTCGGGCCAGTAGTTCTCCCCCGCCTCCATGGCCTCCAGGACGGCCTCGTCGCTGATGCCCAGCCGGTCGGCGATCTGACCGATGGTGGGGGAGCGGGCCATCTCGTGGCCCAGGGCCTCCCGGGCGTCCTTGATGGCCAGGTAGGTCTCCTGGATCGAGCGGGGCACCCGCATCATCCACGTCCGGTCCCGGAAGTGCCGCTTCAACTCGCCCAGCACCGTGGCCGTGGCGAAGGTGGAGAAGGAGATGTCCCGGTCCGGATCGAACCGGCTGGCCGCCCGCACCAGTGCCAGGAGGGCCACCTGGTCGAGATCCTGGCGGTTCTCCCCGTGGCCGGCGAAGCGCCGGGCCAGCGACCGGGCCAGGCTGGCGTGGCTGCTGACCAGCTGGGCCTGGTACTGCTTCTGGGCCAGCGTCACCGACCCCTCCTCGTCGGCCTCCGACGCCGGGCCGCCGGCCGACCCCGCGGGCCCGTCGCCAGACCCGGGACGCTTCTGCAGCAGCCGGCCGTCGTCGTCGAGCGGGCGCAGGTCGCCCCGGCCGGCGACATCCACCTCCGGGTCCGCCAGCAGCAGAAGGCCCCCCGGCCGCAGCAGGTCGGCGGCCCTCTCCGTCCCCGGTGCGTCACCGCGGCGCACCGTCACCAGGTCGACCGGCCGCCTGGGCCGCTCGAGGTATATCCGCCGGGCGATGGAATCATCGGCCAGCCACCCCTGCTCCGCCCGCTGGAAGGCCCCGGCCCGGGCCGGCCCGGGGACGGCGCGCAGGTCGCAGCGGGCGAAGTAGGCCGGGCGGGGTGACCCGGAGGCGAACGCCGTCAGCCTTTCCCCGTGACCGCGGCCCGACACCCGGTAGGCGACGGCCAGCGCCACTGCGTCAGCCACCTCACCCACAGCCCACACCCGGGCCGTCCGGTCGCGTCCCCCGGCGGCCAGCAGCGCCGGCACGACCCGCTCGGCGAGCAGGCCCCAATCCCGCAGCAGTGACCGTTTCCCGTCCGTCACAGTCGGTACCTCGCTCTTCAGGCGACGGCCGGTCCGCCTGACCAGCCGTGTCCCGGGCGGAGAGCCGCAGTCTGCTCTACACCGGCCGCCGGCCGGCCTCTCCGCGCCGCGCCCGGCTTGCCGGCCGGGGCTCCATCCCAAGATAAACAGCCCGCCCCGTCCGGTCCAGCCGGCCCGGCCTTCGGGGACCTGGAGCCTCAGCAGCTCCCGGGCTGGCCGCCCGCCAGGCCGGCCACTATGTCAGTGGCGATGTCGCGCAGCTTGCGGTTGGTCCGATGGGAGGCTCTCCTCAGGACGTCGAAGGCCTCCTCGGCGTCGATGCCCTGGCGGGCCATGAGCACCCCCTGGGCCTGGCCGATGACCGTACGGGTCTCGAGGGCCTGCCGCAGCGTGGCATTGACGTGCTCGGCCCGGGACAGCTCGGTGGCGCTGACCATGACCTCCCGGGTCTGCTCGCCGATCAGGCGGACGGCCCCGATGGTGGTCTCGTCCCAGGGGCCGGCAGCCGACGAGTACAGGTTCAGCGAGCCGGCGGTGCCGCCTTCGAGCACCAGGGGCAGTGACCGTACGGAGCGGTAGCCGGTCGCCACGGCGGAGGCCGAGAACGACTCCCACTCGGGGTCGGGAAGGGACCGGGCGATCCCCCCGGACCCACGGGCCGCGGCCACGCACGGCCCGCCGCCCTCGTGGTACTGCACCTCGTCGAGTGACCGGGCGGACGCGTCGCTGGCGCAGACCGTCCGGTAGCCGGGCGGCTCGCTGACAGCCAGGGTGACGCTGGCCGCCGACACCGTCCGGAGCGTGGTGACGGTCACGGCCAGGATCTTGTGCAGAAGGTCGCTGATCGGCTGCTGCTGGAGCAGCATCGCCGCCAGATGCGCAGGGGCGTCCCTGGATTCTGGCACCGACGGTTCGGTCACCGGGCCTTGACACCTCTCGGGTAGCTCGGGCCTCTGTGTCCAGAGGATGGACAACTGGCAGCTGGGGGCACAACCGCCTGCCGGCGAGCATACTCCCCGTCGTGCCGGGCGCTACGGGTATCCGCCCGGCCCGGCCGTCACCGCTGCGCTGGGATCACGCCCGGTCGGCTCGGGCCCCCACCTCGCCCGGCCACTGCGCCAGCAGGTCGGCCACCCGGTCGGCCGGCTGGGGGCGGGAGAAGAGGTAGCCCTGCCCGTAATCGCAGCCCAGATCCCGCAGCTGCTGCAGCTGTCCCGGCTCCTCGATGCCCTCGGCCACGACCTCCAGCCCCAGGCTGTGGCCCAACGCCACCGTGGAGCGCACGATGGCGTCCCCGTCGTGGGTCAGGGAGGCGACGAAGCCGCGGTCGATCTTGAGCGCCCCCACCGGGAAGCGGTGCAGCGCCGCCAGCGACGAGTACCCGGTACCGAAGTCGTCGAGCTCGAGTTCGACGCCCTTCCCGCACACGTCGGACACCACGCGGGCCATGCGCTCCGGTTCGCGCATCAGGGTCCCCTCGGTGATCTCCAGCCGGAGGGACCGGCCGGTCACCTCGGTGGCAGCCAGGGTCTGGACCACCTGGTCGGGAAAGTCGGCGTCGTCGAGCTGGCGGCTGGAGACGTTGACGCTCATCTGCACGGTGTCGTCGGCCAACCCCGACCGGCGCCACGACGCCAGGTCCTCGAGGGCCCGGCGCAGCACCAGGTTGCCGAGCCGGCAGATGAGCCCGGTCTCCTCGGCGATGGGGATGAACTCGGAAGGTGACACCGCCGGCCACCCGGAGGGCCAGCGGGCCAGCGCCTCGAAACCCCGGATCCGGCCGGTGGCGAGGCTCACCACCGGCTGGTAGTGCACCTCGAGCAGGGAGTGCTCCACCACCTCCCGGAGCAGGTTCTCCCGGGCCAGCCGGTCGGCCACCCGCCGGTGCATGCTGTCGTCGAAGACGGCGAAGCGGTTGCGGCCCCGGTGCTTGGCCTCGTACATGGCTATATCGGCGTTGCGGAGCAGATCGGCGGCACTGGCCCGGTCGCGGGGCAGGGCGATCCCGGTGCTGGCGGTGACGAACAGCCGCTGCCCGTCGATGCCGAACTCCGTGGCCAGCGCGTCGCTCAGCCTGGTGGCCACCGAGGCGGCGAACTGCTCGG
>JAKAXG010000031.1 GCA_021827225.1 Actinomycetes bacterium
TTGGCCGCCGCCCGGCCCATCGAGGTCAGCTTCCTGCCCCGCCGGGAGGCCGTCCTCGACCACGACCTGATCCGCACCAAGGTGAGCCTCATCCCCGAGTCGGTGCAGGAGATCCGCGTCGTCGACATCGTCGGCCTCGACAAGCAGGCCGACGGTGGCACCCACGTCCGGACCACCGAAGAGGTCGGCCGGGTGACCGTCCTGAAAACGGAGTCCAAGGGTAAGGGCAACAAGCGGATCCGCATCCAGATCGAGGACGCGCCGTGACCGCCGACCTGCTCGACGAGCTGCGCCGGCGGGTGGAATCCGCCGGCCGGATGGTGGTGGCGTTCAGCGGCGGGGTGGACTCCGCCCTGCTGGCCCGGGTGGCGCACGACGTCCTCGGGCCGCAGCGTTCCCTGGCCGCCACCGCGGTGTCGGCGTCCCTGGCGCCGTCGGAGCTCGAGGACTGCCGGCGGCTGGCCGCCGCCTGGGGGATGCGCTGGCGGGAGGTGCGCACCGACGAGCTGGGCCGCCCGGAGTACGTGGTCAACGGCCCGGACCGCTGCTACCACTGCAAGAGCGAGCTGATGGACCGGCTGGTCCCCCTGGCCGAAGCCGAGGGGGCGGTGGTGGCGCTCGGGGTCAACCTCGACGATCTCTCCGACCACCGCCCCGGCCAGAAAGCGGCCCGCGAGCGGGGGGCGGTGTTCCCTCTGGTCGACGCCGGCTTCACCAAGGCGGCGGTGCGCTCGGCGGCCCGCCGGCTGGGTCTGGAGGTGGCCGACAAACCGGCGGCCGCCTGCCTGGCCTCCCGGCTGCCGTACGGGACGCCGGTGACGCTGACCACCCTCCGGGAGGTGGCCGTCGCCGAGGAGGGACTGCGCCGTCTGGGCTTCCACCAGGTGCGGGTCCGCCACTACGGCGACGTGGCCCGCCTCGAGGTGCCGCTCGATCAGCTGGCCGACGTCCTCGACGCCCGGCTCGACGTGGTGGACGCCGTCAAGGCGGCCGGGTACCGCTACGTCGCCCTGGACCTCGAGGGCTTCCGTTCGGGGAACCTCAACGCCGGCCTTTCCGTCGCCGCCCGCCGGGGGAGCGCCGGGCTGTGACCGGCCCCCGGGTCCGACTGACCTTCCCGCCCGACCTGGTGCGCCAGGCGGTCATCGGCCAGCTGGTGCGGCGCTTCGACGTCATGCCCAACATCCGGCGCGCCGACGTGAGCGACGACGTGGGCTGGATCGTCTGCGAGCTCGACGGCGACGCCGACAAGGTGGCCGAGGCCGTGGCCTGGATGGAGCAGATCGGCGTCGACGTCGACCGCCTCGACCATCCCCTGGAGAGCTGACGGCGCGGTGAGCGGGGACGACCCGGCCGCCGCCGTGCAGGCGTACGCCGGCGCGCTGGCCGACGGGCTGGACGCCGCCCTGCCGTCGTGGGTGGTGTCGAGCGTCAACCGGATCATGAACGCCTGGGCCGGCGGGGTGCCGGCGGAGGTGGCCAGGGCCGCCGAGTCGGCAGGCGCCCGGGCCGCGTCGGAGATAGGCCCGGCGGTGAGGGACCTTCTGCGGGCCGACATCGACGATCAACGGACCACGCCGCTCAGCCTGGTCAGGTCCGCGGTCCGCTATCCCACCGAGGTGCTGCGAGCCGCCGGAGTGCCGCCGGTCGAGCGGGACACCTTCGCCGAGGCCGCCTTCCCCGACGACAGCTACGACCTGGCCCCCGCCTCCTTCGCCGACCTGGACCCGCAGCTCGGCGAGCTGGCGGTCAGGTGGGGGGCGGCGAAGGCTTTCGAGCACAAGCGCCGTCACCGCTGACATCGGTCCCCCGGGCGGTCACCGGCGCCGGCAGCTCGACGGTGAACAAAGCTCCGCCGCCCGGTGCGTTCGCCGCCTCCGCCCGGCCTCCGTGCTCGGCGGCGACGCCGGCCACGATGGACAGACCCAGGCCGGCGCCGGTGCCCACCCGGGCCCTGTCGCCCTGCCAGAACCGGTCGAAGGCGTGCCCGAGCGACTCGGCGTCCAGCCCGGGCCCGTGGTCGCGCACGCTGACCACGGCGCAGCCGTCCACCCGTCGGCACCCCACCTCGATGGGGGTGCCGGCCGGCGTGTGGCGCAGCGCGTTGCTGACCAGGTTGGCGACCGCCTGGCGGATGTGGGCCTCGTCCACGTCGGCCACGACCGGCTCGGGTGCGTCGAGGGTGACGGGCCGGTCGGGCTCGGTGGCCACCGCGTCGGTGCAGGCGTCGGCGGCCAGGACGGTGAGGTCCAGCGGGCGCCGGTCGATGTCGCGGTGCTGGTCGAGGCGGGCCAGCAGCAGCAGGTCCTCGACCAGCACCCGCATCCGGGCGGACTCCTCCTCGATCCGGCGGAGGATGGTGGGCAGGTCCACGCGCGCCGAGTCGCCGCTCACCCGGAACAGCTCGGCGAAACCCTGGATGGAGGTGAGAGGGGTCCGCAGCTCGTGGGAGGCGTCGGCCAGGAACTGGCGCAGCCTCTGCTCCGTCGCCTCCCGCTCGGCGAACGCCGACTCGATGCCGTCCAGCATGGTGTTGAGGGCCAGGCCGAGCTGCCCGACCTCGCTGGCGTCGCCGGAGGGGCTGACCCGCGGGGAGAGGTCCCCGGCCGAGATCCGCCCCGCGGTGTGGGCCATCCGCTCGAGGGGGCGGAGCCCCCGGCGCAGCACCAGCCAGGCGCCGCCGGACACCACCAGCAGCAGGGCGGCCAGCGCCGCCCCCTCGATGAGGAGCAGGCGGTCGAGGGCCCTGGAGATGTCGGTGGTGGGGATGGCCACGATGGTCGAGCCGCCGTCGGCCGCCGTGACCTGCAGGACCCTGAACTGCGCCGGCCCGCTGGTGGCGCCGACGGTGAAGATCTGGCCCTGCGGGGTCGGGGCGGGAAGCTCGGCGGGCAGGCGGGGCTGGGCCTCGCTGGTGGTGAACTGGACGTGGGCCACGACCGCCCCGGTGGCGCTGACCAGCTCGGCGACGGTGCCCGGCGGCAGCACCAGGCCCGGTGTGCGGCCGTCCCCGGACCCCGGCTGGCCGAGCGGCCCCGGGCCCAGACCGAGGCGGCCGCCCGGGCCGATCCGGCCGCCGATGTCCTCCTGGCTCGCCGCCGCCTCGGCGTCGAGGTACTGGTCCACGACCGGCGCCGAGGTGCGCAGCTGCGAGTCCAGGGCCCGGTACTGCGAGCCCCGGTAGGCCAGGTAGGTGGCGGCCAGGAAGGCGCCGGCGGCGACGGTCACCAGGGCCACCAGGGCCAGCACCAGCCGCAGACGGAGGGTCAAGCCGCGGCTCCCTCTAGGCGCGCGGCAGCCGCAGGCTGTAGCCGACGCCGCGGGCGGTGTGGATGAGGGGGGTCTCGCCGTCGTCGATCTTGTGCCGCAGGTAGCTGATGTAGGTCTCCAGCACGCTGGCGTTGCCGGCGAAGGTGTACTCCCACACGTGCTCGAGGATCTGTTCCCGGGTGAGGACCCGCCGGGCGTTGACGAGCAGGTAGTGCAGCAGCTTGAACTCCGTTGGCGTCAGGTCCACCAGCCGGTCGCCCCGCCACACGTCCCGGCTGTCCTCGTCGAGCACCAGGTCGGCGAAGCTGAGGCGCCGGTCGCCGGGCCCGCCGCCGCCCGACCGGCGCAGCACGGCCCTGACCCGCTCCACCAGTTCCTCGACGCTGAAGGGCTTGGTGACGTAGTCGTCGCTGCCCAGACGCAGCCCTTCCACCTTGTCGGCGGTGGCGTCCCGGGCGGTGAGGAAGATGATGGGGACGTGGGCGCCGGCACCCTCGGCGTAGCGGATGCGCCGGGCCACCTCGAAACCGTCGAGGTCCGGGAGCATGACATCGAGGACGATCAGATCCGGGCGGCGCTCGATGGCGGCGACCAGGGCGGAGCGCCCGGAGGCGGCCCGCTCGACATCGAAGCCGTTGTAGCCGAGGGCCATGGCCACCAGCTCGGTGATGTGCTCCTCGTCGTCGACGACCAGTATCCGTGGGTTTGCGGTCGGCAAGGGGGCGGTCACGGGTCCACGGTGGTGGAGCCGTCTGGGACCGACCTGAGCGGTTCCTGTGATTCTGCTTGGAAAAAGGGCGGCGACCGCGGCCGCTAGCCCCGCTTCCGGCGGGGCTTCTTCCGCTTGGCCGGGGGCAGGGCGTTCAGAGCGTCGGCAGTGTTGGTCATGCGGGTGGCGGGCGCCTGGGCCCAGCCCGCCCCTGACAGCGACCGGCTCTCGAAGAACAGGCAGCCCTCGGGGCAGGCGAACGGCTCCTCGTTGGCCGACAGCCGGCAGCGGCGGACCACCTCGCCGGTGGGCGTGCTGCGCTGCACGTAGTGCCGGCAGTCCTCTCGTACGCCCATCCCGCCATTGTGGCACGGGACCGGGAGGGGACAGCCGCGGCTCTGCGCCCATACAGTCTCCCGGATGGGAAAACGCCTACTGGTGGTCGGCGGCGACGCCGCCGGGACGTCCGCTGCCCTGCAGGCCCGGCGGCTGGTGCCCGATCTGGAGATCGTGGTGGTCGAGAAAGGGCAGTTCACCGGCTACTCGGCGTGCGGGATCCCTTTCCTGGTGTCGGGCCGGGTCCACGCCGTCGACGACCTGGTGGTCCGCTCCCCCGAGGACATCCGGGCCGTCCGCATAGACGTGCGCACCGGTCACGAGGTGGTCGGCGTCGATCTGGCCGCCCGGCGGGCCGAGGTCCACAACCTGACCCACGGCCGCTCCTTCCAGCTCGGGTTCGACTACCTGTTGCTGGCCACCGGCGCCCGCCCGCACCGCCCCACCGCCCCCGGATTCGACCTGCCGCACGTGCGCGGCGTACAGACCCTCGACGACGCCGCCGGGCTCCTGGCCGAGGTCCGGGAGCAGCAGCCGGCCAAGGTGGCGGTCGTGGGCAGCAGCTACACCGGCCTGGCCCTGGCCGAGGCCTTCCGCCTCCGGGGAGCGGCGGTCACGGTGGTGGAGCCCGGCGGCGAGATCCTGCCGCTGGTCGACCCCGAGATCGCCGCACCGGTCGCCCGGGCCATGCGCGACGCCGGCATCACCGTGCAGGCCGGGGTGGCCGTCACCGCGGTCAACGACGGGTCCGTCGAGACCACCGCCGGCGACATCCCCGCCGATCTGGTGATCCTGGGCGCCGGGGTGGTGCCGAACAGCGAGCTGGGCTCGGCGGCCGGTCTCGACACCGGCGTGCGGGACGCGCTGGTGGTGGACCGCCGGCAGCGCACCAGCGCCGAGGGCGTATGGGCGGCGGGGGACTGCTGCCAGTCCGTGCACCGGGTGAGCGGCACCACCACCTACCAGGCGCTCGGCACGGTGGCCACCCGGCAGGGGCGGGTGGCCGGGATCAACCTGGGCGGCGGCTACGCCACCTTCCCGGGAGTGCTCGGCACGGCGGTCACCCGCATCTGCGACCTGGAGGTCGGCCGCACCGGGCTGACCGAGACGGAGGCCGCCGCCGCCGGCTTCGCCGCCGTGGCCGCCACCGTGGAGTCGGCCACCTCCGAGCCTTACCTGGCCGGGACCCGGCCGACGACCGTGAAGCTGGTGGCCGAACGGCGGACCGGCCGGCTCCTCGGTGTCCAGTCGGTCGGTGGCCCCGGTTCGGCCAAGCGGGTCGACGTGGTGGCCGCCGCCCTGGTCGGCGGGCTCGGCGTGGACGACGTCGTCGACCTGGACCTGGGCTACACCCCGGCGCTGTCGACGGTCTGGGACCCCCTCCAGTCCGCCGCCCGGGTGCTGGGGCAGCAGCTGTAGCGGCGGGCGCGGGCTACTCTCGTTGTCGATGGCTGACAGGCCCGTATCCGATATGGACCTGCTCCGCTGGAGCGAGGCTCTGGCGGGCATCGCCCGTACCGGGCTGGCGTTCACCCAGAGCCTCTACGAGCGGGAGCGCTTCGAGGAGGTCCTCAAGGTGGCGGCCGACATCCGGGTGGCGGCCGGGCACGACGAGGGCCGCTTCGACGAGGAAGCGGTGGTGGCCGGCTGGTTGGACAGCGTCGGGGCCGGCGTGGCCGGCTACGTCACCCCCAAGGTGGCGGTGGGCGCCATCGTCGGCAACGACCGCGGTGAGCTGCTGCTCATCCAGCGGGGCGACTCCGGAGTGTGGCTGTACCCCACCGGGTGGGCCGACGTCGGCTACTCGCCGGCCGAGGTGGTGGTGAAGGAGGTCGAGGAGGAGGCCGGGATCCTCGTCGAGCCGCTGCGCCTGGTCGCCGTGTTCGACGGCCTCCGCCTGGGGGCGAGAGGGCTGCCGTTCTACTCGCTGGTGTTCCACTGCCGGGCGGTCGGCGGCACGCTGAAGCCGCACCCCCTCGAGACCCGGGACGTCGGCTGGTTCTCCGAGGACGCCCTGCCCGAGCCGCTGGCCGGCGGCGGGCGCTGGAAGGACCTGGCCTTCGAGGCCATCCGGGGGGAGGCCATCGACGTGGTCTTCGACTCCCCCCGCCCGTCCACCTGGCGGAGCTGACGCGGTTGGCTTGGCGGGACCTCACCAGGCGCCAGTCGCTGGTGGTGAAGCCGGCGTCGTCGCGCGTCGGTCGCAAGGAGCTCGACGCCCACCTGAAGAGCCTGGGAGCCGACGGCACCGTGGCCCGGCAGCTGGACCGCGACGCCGACGCCTCGCTCGCCTCGGTGACGTCGCTGAGCCCGCTCAGCGCGCCGATGGCGCTCGACTACATGGACCGGGTCGGGCGGCCGGTGCCGACCCTGACCCCGGAGGTCGGGGCCCAGATCGTCGGGCGCACCTACGTCGCCCATCTCCTGGTCGAGGGGGACCCGGGCCGTTACGGCTCGGCCGACGTGCCGGTCCTCGGGACGCTTCCCCCGCTGAAGAAGGGGCGCCCACCCCAGGATCTGCTGAGCCGGGTGGTCAAGGCCAGCCGGCGCAGCTTCGCTCCCATCTGCGCGCTCACCCCGGCGGCGTGGGAGGGCTTCGTGTGGTGCCTGACCAAGAGGGCCCATGACGCCGCCCCGTCCGCCGACGAGCTGATCCCCACCGCCGTGGTGGACGGCATCGCCCGCTTCGCGTGGGTGCTGCGCCAGGTGGACATCCACTACGGGCTGCAGCCGGAACGCCGGGCCGGCTAGCCGCCGGGCTGCAGCTGGGCCAGCAGCGCGGCCACGATCGACACCCCGCCGGAGGTGCGCTCCCACTCGTCGGCGATCGTCTCGTGGTCCACCAGCCCGGACGCGTCGGGCTCGATGCCGAGCGACGCCGCCGCCGCCGCCACGAGGGTCTGCGGTTCGAGCTCGTCGTCGTAGGCGGCGAAGACCTCCAGCCCGTCCCACAGCTGATCGAGCGGGGCGGCCGGCTCGGCGCCGGTGCCGAGGGCCAGGGCGGTGGCCGGGAACACGTCGTAGGTCCCCACACCGGCCGGCCGGCGGTACCCGGCCACCGGATGCAGCCGCCACTCCAGGGGGATCCCGCCCGGGCCGTCGTCGCGCAACCACACCTGCGAGCCGTTCACGTAGGCGTCGAGGGGCTCCCCGAAGCGCTCGTCGAGAGCCACGACCAGAGCGGGGGTGGCCCGCCACACCGCGGCGGGGACGAGGCGGCGGGCCACTAGTCCCGGGGATGGTCGCGCAGGAAGCTCTCCACCTCGGCGGCCAGCTCGTCGATGCTGCCGAGGCGCAGGCCGTCGCCTGCCGACGGCTCCTCCCATTCGGTGTCCTGGGCGTCCTCCAGCTGGGCCACGTAAGCGGCGGCGTCGTCGTCGTCGGCGACCCGCTCGCTCACCTGCCGCTCGTAGTCCTGGGCGGCGGCCCGCAGCTCCAGCGAGTCGACCGGCGCCCCCAGGAGAGCGGCGGACCGCTCGACCAGGGCGAGGGCGGCCTTCGGCGAGGGCAGCTGGTGAACGTAGTGGGGGACGGCCGCCCAGAACGACGCCGTGGGGATGCCGGCCCGCCGCAGGGTGTCGTGGAGCACACCGACGATGCCGGTGGGGCCCTCGTAGGTGGGGGAGCCGAGCCCGAGCCGTTCCGCCAGGTCCTCGTCGTCGGTGGTGCCCGACACCCGCACCGGCCGGGTGTGGGGGACGTCGGCGAGCAGGGCACCCAGGATCACCGCCAGCTCGGCGCGCACCCGGGTGGCCACCTCGGCGATGGCCGAGGA
Source organism: Actinomycetes bacterium (assembly GCA_021827225.1). Next base: position 8,091 of record JAKAXG010000031.1, read on the forward strand.
GAAGGTCCGCCAGCGCAGCTGCGGCTCCACGCCCCGGATCAGGACCAGGTCGTGACGGGACCCGGGGACCTGGGCTCCGAGCAGCTCGATGTCGGGCCACTCGATCCGGCGGTGGCCGTCTTCCTGCAGCTTCACCTGCGGTCGGGTGACGGTGAAGTCGTAGAACTCCTCGGCGTCCACCGTGGCGAACCGCTCCGCCTTCCAGGCCTTGGCCAGATAGCTCAGCGCCAGCGAGGACGCGTCGCCGGCGTCGTTCCAGCCCTCGAAGGCGACGACGAGAAGCGGCCGGCGCAGCTCCGGATCGCGCTCCCAGCGGACGACATCCATGCCCAGCACCGTATCTCGCAAGGTCCGGTTAACGCAGTTGTCCCACGTCACTCGTACCCTTCCGGGTGTGGAATTCTCCGCTCCGACCCGGGCCTGGTTCGAAGGGGCCTTCCCCGGCCCGACCGACGCCCAGAGCCGGGGCTGGGAGGCCATCGGCCGCGGCGAGCACACCCTGATCCTCGCCCCGACCGGGTCGGGCAAGACGCTGGCCGCGTTCCTGTGGGCGCTGGACCGGCTGCTCACCGGGCAGCCCGGGGACGGCTGCCGGGTGCTGTACGTGAGCCCGCTCAAGGCCCTCACCTACGACGTGGCCCGCAACCTGCGGTCCCCCCTGGCCGGCATCGCCCGCCAGGCCGCCCGCATGGGCCTCGAGCTGCCGCAGATCCGCATCGCCACCAGGACCGGTGACACACCGGCGGAGGAGCGCCGGGCCATGGCCCGGCGCCCCCCGGACATCCTGATCACCACCCCCGAGTCGCTGTACCTGCTCCTCACCTCGAAGGCGGCGTCCCTGCTGTCGAAGGTGGAGCACGTCATCGTCGACGAGATCCACGCCGTCGCCTCCACCAAGCGGGGCAGCCACCTGGCCCTGTCGTTGGAGCGCCTGGAGGAGCTCACCGCCCGGCCCCCGCAGCGCATCGGGTTGTCGGCGACGCAGCGGCCGCTGGAGGAGCTGGCCCGCTTCCTCGGCGGGCAGGCCCCCGGCCCCGCCGGCCGGCCGCTGCCCCGGCCGGTGACCATCGTCGACGCCGGGGTGCGCAAGCCGCTCGAGCTGAGCGTGGTGGTACCGGTCGAGGACATGGGCGACCTCAGCCGCCCGACCGGGCCCGGCGAGGGGCCGGCCCCGACCGGCTCACCTTCGATCTGGCCGGCCGTCTACCCCCAGCTGCTGGAGCTGATCCGGGCGCACCGGTCCACCCTCATCTTCGTCAACTCCAGGCGCCTGGCCGAACGGCTGGCCGCCCGGCTCAACGAGCTGGCCGTCGAGGACGACACCTTCGCCGCCGGCGGGTCCGCCTACATGGGAGCCGGCGCCCCGGCGGAGCTGGTACGGGCCCACCACGGGTCCATCGCCAGAGAGCAGCGGGTGGAGATCGAGGACGCCCTCAAGGCCGGCACCCTGCCCGCCCTGGTCGCCACCTCCAGCCTGGAGCTGGGCATCGACATGGGGGCGGTGGACCTGGTAATCCAGGTGGAGGCCCCCACCTCGGTGTCGTCGGGCCTGCAGCGCATCGGCCGAGCCGGCCACCAGGTGGGGGAGCCCTCGAAGGGGCGCATCTTCCCGAAGTTCCGCCACGACCTGCTGGTGGCGGCGGCGGTGGCGGAGCGGATGCAGGCCGGCCTGGTCGAGGAGACCAGGGTGCCCCGCAACCCGCTGGACGTGCTGGCGCAGCAGGTCGTGGCCGCGGTGGCGGCCGCTGACGGGGCGGTGCCGGTGGAGCGCATCGCCGCCCTGGTGAGGCGGGCCTACCCCTACGCCGACCTCCCCGACGACGCCTTCCACGCGGTGCTGGACATGCTGGCCGGCCGCTACCCGAGCGACGAGTACGCCGACCTGAGGCCGCGCCTGGTGTGGGACCGGGTGGGCGCCACCCTGGAGGCCCGCCCCGGCGCCCGGATGCTGGCGGTGACGTCCGGGGGCACCATCCCCGACCGGGGCCTGTACGGGGTCTTCACCCCCGAGGGCAGCCGGGTGGGGGAGCTCGACGAGGAGATGGTCTACGAGTCGAGGGTGGGCGAGACGTTCCTGCTGGGGGCGACCACCTGGCGGATCCAGGAGATCACCCGCGACCGGGTGATCGTGATTCCCGCCCCCGGCGTGCCCGGTAAGATGCCGTTCTGGCACGGCGACAGCGTGGGTCGGCCGTTCGAGCTGGGCGCCGCCATCGGCCGGTTCACCCGTACCGTCGGTGAGCGCAGCGACACCGACCTGGAGCAGGGTTGCGGGCTCGACCGCCTGGCGGTGCGCAATCTGCGCTCCTACATCGACGAGGAGAGGGAGGCGACCGGCGGCCTGGTCCCCACCGACCGCCAGATCGTCGTGGAGCGCTTCCGCGACGAGCTCGGCGACTGGCGGGTGGCCGTGCTGTCCCCGTTCGGGGCCCGGGTGCACGCCCCGTGGGCGCTGGCCATCGAGACCCGCCTCCGCCAGGAGGCCGACGTCGAGTGCCAGGCCCTCTGGAGCGACGACGGGATCATCGTCCGCCTGCCCGAGGCGGAGGACGCCCCCCCGCTGGAGTCGATACTCATAGACCCCGAGCAGGTGGAGGAGCTGGTGGTGACCGCCCTGGGGGGAGCGGCCCTCTTCGCCGCCCGCTTCCGGGAGAACGCCGCCCGTTCCCTCCTGCTCCCCAGGCGCCGGCCGGGCGCCCGCACCCCGCTGTGGCAGCTGCGCCAGCGGGCCGCCGACCTGCTGCAGGTGGCCACCCGCCACGGGTCGTTCCCGGTGATCCTCGAGACCTACCGCGAGTGCCTCCAGGACGTGTTCGACCTGCCAGCCCTGGTCGGGCTGCTCTCCGACGTCCAGGCCCGGCGGGTGCACGTCTCGGAGGTGGAGCTGGCCGACCCGTCGCCGTTCGCCAGCGGCCTGGTGTTCGCCTACGTGGCGCAGTTCATGTACGAGGGCGACGCCCCTCTCGCCGAGCGGCGGGCCCAGGCGCTGACCCTGGACCGGCGCATGCTGGCCGACCTGCTGGGCACCGACGAGCTGCGGGACCTGCTCGACGCCGGGGTGATGGAGCAGCTCGAGGCCGAGCTTCAGGGCCTGGCCGAGGAGCGGCGGGCGGCGACCGTGGAGGCGGTGGCCGACCTCCTCCGGCGGGTCGGGGACCTGACCGCCGGCGAGCTGGCCGACCGCTGCGCCTCCCCGGCCCTGGCCGCCGAGGCCGCCGACGCCCTGGTCGCCGCCCGGCGGGCGGTGATGCTGCGCGTCGCCGGCCAGGACCGCCTGGTGGCCGCCGAGGACGCCGCCCGCTACCGGGACGGGCTCGGGGTGGCCCTGCCCCCCGGGCTGCCCGAGTCGCTCCTGGACGCGGTGCCCGACGGGCTCCTGCAGATCCTCCGCCGCTGGGCCCGGACCCACGGGCCTTTCGTCCCCGGGGCGCCGGCGGCCCGCTTCGGGCTCGGTCCGGCCGAGGTGACGGCGGTGCTGGAGCGCCTGGCCGGCGATGACCGGCTGGTCAAGGGGGCTTTCCGGCCCGGGGGCGAGGGTCGGGAGGAATGGTGCGACACCGATGTGCTCCGCATCCTGCGCCAGCGGTCCCTGGCCGCGCTGCGCAAGGAGGTGGAGCCGGCCGAGGCCGCCACCCTGGCCCGTTTCCTGCCGGCCTGGCACGGGGTGGCGGCCGCCGGGTCCGGCCCCGAATCGGGGGGCCTCGACCGCCTGGTCGAGGTGGTGGGCCAGCTCGAGGGGCTGGCCCTGCCGGCCAGCGTGATGGAGGCCGACATCCTGGCGGCGCGGGTCAAGGGGTACGAGCCGCGCCTCCTCGACGAGTTGCTGGTGGGCGGGGAGGTGATGTGGGTCGGGGCCGGCGCCGTCGGCCGCGACGACGGCCGGGTGGTGCTGGCCCGCCGGGACCACGCCGGGCTGCTCCTGCCCCGCCTGGGCTTCACCGGGGAGCCGGCGACCGGGCTGGACGGCGACGTGCACGACCACATCCGCCACACCCTCGCGGCCAGGGGGGCGTGCTTCTTCCGGGAGCTGGGCCGCCCGGCGACCAGCGACCTGGAGCTGCTGGAGGCGCTGTGGGATCTGGTCTGGGCCGGCGAGGTGACCTGCGACGGGTTCGCCGCGCTGCGGGCGACGGTCGGCCCGGCCGGCCGCACCGGCGGCCGGCGGCCCGCCGGGCGCGCCGCCGGCGGCCTGCCCGGTCGCGGCCTGCGCCCCCGCCCGGGTTCGCTCCGTGTCGCCGCCCCGCCCCGGGGACAGGGGCGCTGGTCGCTGGTATCCCGGGAGCTGGGGCCGGCGGCGGCCGGCGGCCGGGCCGAGGCCGAGGCGGCGGTGGCGGTGGCGTCGGCGCTGCTGGAGCGCCACGGTGTCCTTACCCGCGACGCCGTCCGCTGGGAGGCGGTCCCCGGCGGGTTCGCCGGGATCTACCCCGTCCTGCGGACCCTGGAGGAATCCGGCCGGATCCGCCGGGGCTACTTCCTGGCCGGCATGGGCGGGGCGCAGTTCGCCGTCCCCGGGGCGGTCGACCGGCTGCGTGCGGAGGCCCGCCGCGACGACGGCCGGCCCGGCCAGGTCCAGGTGCTGGCCGCCACCGACCCGGCCAACCCGTTCGGCGCCGCGCTGGCCTGGCCGGTCAAGGGCCCCACCCGGGTGCCCGGGGCGTTCGTCGTCCTGGTCGACGGCGTGGCCAGCCTGTTCGTGGAGCGGGGCGGCAAGGGGCTGGTCCCCCTGCGGGAGCTGGACGGCTCCTGGGAGCAGGCGGCCGTCGAGGCCGTCGCCGCGATGGTTGGATCAGGGCGGTGGCGGCGGCTGGTCCTCCAGCGCTACCCGGAGGAGATGGCCGCCGCGCTCGAGGGGGTCGGGTTCATACCCGGCCCCAAGGGCCTGGTCCGCTACGCCTGAACCCCGGGCCGGCCCGGGTAGCCTGACCCGCCGTGCCCGGACGGCGGTCAAAGGTCGAGCGGCGGCTTCTCGTGGACGTGGCGCCGCTCAGACACTCGAGGGACTTCCGGCTGCTCTTCTCCGGGCAGCTGGTCTCGACGCTCGGCACCCAGCTCACGGCGGTGGCCGTCCCCTACCAGGTGTACCGCCTCACCCACTCGTCCCTCGACGTGGGGCTGGTGAGCCTGGCCCAGCTGGTCCCGCTGCTGGTCTGCTCCCTCGCCGGCGGGGTGCTGGCCGACAGCCACGACCGCCGCCGGGTGCTGATGGCCACCGAGCTGCTCATGGCCCTGAGCAGCACCGGCCTGGCCGTCAACTCCAGCCTCCGCCACCCGCAGCTGTGGCCGCTGTTCGTGTTCACGGCGGCGTCCGGTGGGCTGGCCGGCCTGGACCGGCCGGCGTTCAACGCCGCCGTTCCCCGGCTGGTGCCGACGAGGGACCTGGCCGCCGCGTACGCCCTGTGGCAGGTGCAGTTCCAGATCGGCATCGTCGTGGGTCCGGCGGTGGCCGGCCTCGTCCTGGCCGGCGGGGGAGCGGCCACCGTCTACTGGCTGGACGTGGCCAGCTTCGTGGTGTCGTTCGTATCGGTGACGCTCCAGCGGCCGCAGCCGCCGGCGGAGGGCGCCCCCCGGCCGGGCTGGCGCTCGGTCGGCGAGGGGTTCTCCTACCTGCGGGGCCGCCAGGTCATCCAGGGGGTCTACCTGCTCGACATCGACGCCATGGTGTTCGGCATGCCCAGGGCGCTGTTCCCGGCGCTGGGGCTCAACTTCTTCCACGGCGGAGCCAGCGCCGTCGGGTTCCTCTACGCCGCGCCCGGCGCCGGAGCCCTGGTGGGGGCGCTGACGACCGGCTGGGTGGCGAACGTGCGCCGGCAGGGGCGGGCGGTGATCATCGCCGTGGTCATGTGGGGGGCGGCCATCGCCGTGTTCGGCCTGGTCCACGTCCTGTGGGTGGCGCTGGTCCTTCTCGCCGCGGCCGGCTGGGCCGACGTGCTGTCGGCCGTGTTCCGCAACACCATCCTGCAGATGGCCGTGCCCGACTCGCTCCGGGGACGCCTGTCGGCCATCCAGATATCGGTCGTCCAGGGCGGCCCCCGCCTCGGCGACCTGGAGTCGGGGTCGGTCGCCGACGTGTTCGGCACGACGTTCTCGGTCGTCTCCGGGGGGGTGGCCTGCGTCGCCGGCGCCCTCCTGCTGGCCCTGGCCCTGCCCGGCTTCCGCAGGCAGGACGCCCACCGGGCGCTCGCCGCCGAAGGGCGGTAGCGCCGGCTACCGCTACAGTCCCGGCCGTGTTCGTCATCGAGCCCGCCACCGCCGCCACTCCCGAGGTGGTGGAGGCCATCACCCGCCTGCTCCCCCTCCTCTCCAGCTCGGCGCCGCCGCCGACCACCGACCAGGTGGAGGAGATCGTGTCCTCGCCGGCGACCACCCTCTTCCTGGCCCGCGACGGTGACGGGGGACCCATCGTCGGCACCCTGACGCTCGCCGTGTTCAGGATCCCGACCGGGGTGCGGGCCTGGATCGAGGACGTCATCGTCTCCGAGGAGGTCCGGGGCCGCCGCTGCGGAGAGGAGCTGACCCGGGCCGCCCTCGAGACGGCGGCACGGGCCGGCGCCCGGACAGTGGAGCTCACCTCCCGGCCCTCCCGCCAGGCCGCCAACCGGCTGTACCAGCGGATGGGCTTCCAGGCGCGCGACACCAATGTCTACCGTTTTGAGTGGCGAAGTGACGAGGCTGACGGCTGAGACCGGGTAGCTCCCCACCCC
>JAKAXG010000684.1 GCA_021827225.1 Actinomycetes bacterium
CTACACCGGCATGGTCCCGACCCTCGCCGCCGAGCTGGCCGGGTACCTGGAGCGCACCGGGAGACGACCCGCCACCCTGCGGGCCTTCGTGCTGGGTGGGTCGCCGCCCAGCCGGGCCCTGGTCCACCGTCTCGAGGACCTGTTCGGACCGGTCATCCACCAGGGGTGGGGCATGACCGAACTGGCGCCCATGGCCGCCTACGGCCGGGTCACGGGATCGGACCCCGGCGGCGGTCCCCTCAGCCAGGGACGGCTGCTCCCGGGCCTGGAATGGAAGATTCTCGACGGCGACGACCGGGAGCTGCCCTGGGACGGCACGTCCGCCGGTGAGCTCGTGGTGCGGGGTCCCTGGGCCGCCACCGGCTACTACCGGGACCCGGCCCCGGAGTCGTTCTGGAACGGCTGGCTGCGTACAGGTGATGTCGCGTCCATATCTCCCGATGGGTTCGTGGTGCTCCGGGACCGCAAGAAGGACCTGATCAAGAGCGGCGGGGAATGGATCGCCTCGGCCGAGCTGGAGGCCGCCCTGGCCGAGGAGCCCGACGTGGTCGAGGCCGCGGTCATCGCCGCCGATCACAGCAAATGGCAGGAGCGCCCCGTGGCGCTGATCGTGACCGCCGCCGGGCGTCGTGTGGACGCCTCCGCCCTGCGTGACCGGTTGCGCGGCAGGTTCCCCAACTGGTGGCTGCCGGACCGGATAATCCAGCTGCCGGAACTGCCGCGCACAGGCGTGGGCAAGATCGACAAGCAGGCCCTGCGTGCCCGGTTCCATGACGTCCTGCTCGAACCGTGACCGGCCCGTCACGGTACCGCTTGTAGTAACGCACAAGCGCCGATATGCCGCCGGTAGCCGGTATCGGAGGCCGTAGTTAGGGTCGAACCCAGCAAAACCATTTCGCCCTCAGGGGGGCGTCGCGAGAGGAGCTTGTCGGTGAAATTCGGTGTCTTCTACGTGCTCGAATCGCCGGACCATGACTACGCCCGTAACTACGCCGAGATGCTCGAGCAGATCGAGTACGCCGAATCCCTCGGGTTCGACGAGGTGTGGTTGGCGGAGCACCACGGAACCGATTACGGGTCCATGCCCTCCCCGCAGGTCGCCGCGGCCGCGGTGGCGGCCCGGACCAAGCGGATGCGCATCGGCCTGGCCGTCAGCAACATCACCTTCGACTACCCGGTCCGGGTGGCCGAGGACTTCGCCATGATCGACGCCATCTCCAACGGCCGCCTGGACTTCGGAGTCGGCCGGGGCTACCAGCCCGGCGAGTTCAAGAACCTGGGGCTGGCCGACAAGCAGGCTGTCAGCCGGGAGGTGTTCAACGAGGCCCTGGAGATCATCACCGGACTCTGGACCAAGCCGTCGGGAGAGGGATACAGCTTCCACGGGAACCACTTCACCATCGACAACGTCGACATCCGACCGGAAACCGTGCAGAAGCCCACTCCGCCGATCTTCGTGGCGTCGATCAGCCCCGAGACGTTCCAGCTCGTGGCCGAGTCCGGGCACAACCTGCTCGTCACGCCCACCCTGATGACGTTGCCGGAGTTGAAGGACTTCGTCATCCAGGCCAAGCGGATCATGATGTCCCACGGCCGGGACCCGCTCAGCCTGAACTTCCCGATGAACTGGCAGATGCACCTGGCCGAGAGCGACCAGGAGGCCCTGGACAACACCAAGGCGGCGTTCGAGTGGTACTTCGACACCGTGATGGATCTGGTCCCGCAGGGTCCGAACGTGCCCAAGGGGTACGAGCGATACGCCGAGCTGGCCGCCGCGGCCAAGGAGGCGGGTGGTCTCACCGTCGACGCTCTGCGGGAAGGGGGCATCGTCTATGTCGGCACGCCGGAGGGGGCGGTGCAGGAGATCCAGGCTCTGCACGAGGAGATGGGCCTGCAGCACCTGATCTGCTGGATGCGCTTCGGTGGTCTCGAGCACGAGAAGGTGCTGTCGTCGCTGAAGCTGTTCGCCGAGCGGGTCATTCCCCACTTCCACGACGTGGAGCCGGTGGTTCCGGTGGCTCTGCGCGAGACGGTCAGCAGCTGACGACGACCGGTTCCGGTGCAGGCAGGAAGGGCCGCAGCTTCGGCTGCGGCCCTTCGCCCTGCCCGGGACAGGTCTAGTAGTTGCGTCCGTTGGTGGACCATCCTCCGTCCACCGGGTAGGTGAGGCCGGTCAGGAACGACCCGTCGTCGGAGAAGAAGTGCGCCATGGTGCCGGCGATGTCCGCCGGCCGGCCCAGCCGCTTGATCATGTGGGCGTTGGCGTTGGCCTCGCGCATCTCGTCGGTGATGTCCTGCAGGATGGGGGTGTCGATGGTCCCCGGGCAGATGGCGTTTACCAGCACGTTGTGCTCGGAGTATTCGAGCGCCGCCTGCTGGGTGAGGCCGATGACACCTCCCTTGGCCGCCGAGTACGCCGCCAGGTTGGGCAGGCCCTTCAGGGCAGCCAAGCTGGAGATGTTGACGATCCGTCCGCCCCCCTGGGCGATCATCACCGGTATGACCGCCCGCATGCCCAGCCACACCCCCTTGAGATCGGTGTCGATCACGTAGGACCAGCCCTCCTCCGTGAGGTCCACCACCGTGTCGGGTGAGAGGGTGTTCACCACGCCCGCCACATTGCCGAGCAGGTCGATCCGTCCGTGGTCGGCGAGCACCGCCTCCACGGTCGCCTCCCAGTCCGATGCCCGGCGCACGTCCATCACCTGGGCCCGGGCCCTTCCCCCATCGGCGGCTATCTGCTTCACGGTGGTGGCGCAGTCCTGTATGTCGGCGCACACCACCGCTGCTCCCTCCGCTGCCATCCGCAGCGCGCACCCCTGGCCGATTCCCTGAGCGGCGCCGGTTATGAGAGCCACCTTGTTCTCGAGTCGCATCTGGTTCCTCCCCTTCTTCTGGTTGTACGGACGGAACTCCGCCTGCCGGCGACGCTAAAGCCGTGGTCCCGGCGCTCCAAGGGCGGGAGGCAGGATGGTTGGCGGTTCCGCCAAGGTGGCCCGGCACCTCGTCGCCGGCCGCCACCGGCAGTGGTGTTGTCGATTTCCCCAAGGCGGTGCCGAGTTAGGCTGTGGAGCCCCCTCGGGATGGGACTATCACCGGGGGGCTGATCGGTACACG
>JAKAXG010000685.1 GCA_021827225.1 Actinomycetes bacterium
CGCGGAAGGGCGAAAAGGGTTTGGTATCGGAGAGCGCCTGGGTACAGGTTAATCAGCAGCTTAAATAAGACCATAGCCGCCAGAACATTTCAAGGAGTTCACCGAAATGGGTGTATCCACCAGCATCGTAATATTCGCCATCGGGGCCATCTTGAAGTTCGCCACCACGGTGCAATCGACCAGCTTCAACATCCAGACCATCGGCGTCATCCTGATGGTCGTGGGCGCCGTGGGCTTCCTGCTATCCCTGTTCTTCTGGGCGTCCTGGGGCGGTTTCGGCGGCGCCAGCCGGCGCCGGACGGTCTATCGGGACCCCCGTTCGGGCACCGTCGTGGACGAGACCCATCAGGCGTCTTTCTGATCACCGGATAAGAGCGATAGGAGGCGTATTATGGGTGTAATATTGGCAGTCCTGCTGCTGGCATTGATACTGGGAGGGATAGGATTCGCCCTCCATTGGCTGTGGATCATCGCAGCTATCGTGTTCATATTCTGGCTGATCGGATTTGCCGTGGCCCGGGGGGAGACCGCCGGGGCGCGACGGAACTGGTACCGCTGGTAGCGATCCGCCAGCAGTAGTTGTACCCGGAGGGCGCCGCATCCAAGCGGCGCCCTCCGGGTACGCCCGGAAGGATCCCTCAGGGCGCCGCCTGCTCCGCTTGGCGGCGGGAGGGGCCGGTGGCGAACCACGACCCGGCCAGGATGAGGGCGAACCCGGCGGCGGTTGTCGCCTTGAAGGGCTCGGACAGGACGGCCACGCCGAGCACGATGGCCACCACCGGGTTGAAGTAGGTGATGACCGTGGCCTGCGTCGGGGGCATCTCTTTCAGCAACTCGAAGAAGGCCACGAAGGCCAGCGCGGTGCACACCACTCCGAGCACCACGACGGCTCCGATGGCCGACGCCGGGGGCAGGTGGGCCGGCGCCTGGAGGGCCGCGACCGGCAGGTAGCCGGCCGCCACCGCGGCCAGCGACACGGCCGCCAGCGCCAGGCTGGAGCAGTCCGACAGGTAGGTGGCGGCCAGCAGCGGTCCGACCGCGTAGCCCACGGCCACCACCAGCACCTGGGCGACGGATCCGAGCTGGGCGCCGCGCACGTCCAGGCCCATCACCACCGCCACCCCGGCCAGCCCGACGAGCAGGCCGGCCAGGCCCCGGGCGTCGGTTACCCCCCGCCGGCCGGCCAGGGTGGAGAGCACGGCGGCGATCAGCGGAACGGTGGCGACCAGCAGCCCTGACAGCGAGCTGGGCAGCTTCCTCTCGGCGTTGGACAGCAGCAGCCAGGGGACAGCCAGCTCACACACCGAGTAGGCGAGGAGCGGCTTCCACACCCGCAGCAGCGGACGTACCCGGCCCTGGCGCGCCGCCAGCGGCAGCAGGAGCACCGCCCCGATCAGCGTCCGGGTCTCCACCACCATGGCCGGGCTGAGGTGGCGGACGGCCACCTTGATCAGGAGATAGGGGATGCCCCACACCACCGACATCAGGGCGAACAGCATCAGGCCCCGCCGGGTCATCAGTGGCGGCGCTGGAAGTGTTTCCCGAGGGCCTCGCTCTGGCGCTGGTAGTTGGAGGCCGGCTCCCGGCCGTAGAGGATGGTCGGCTGCTCGATCATTCTCTCGAAGGTGAGCTTGCACACCCGCTGGCCGTGCTCGATCATGAACGGCACGTCGTGGGCCCGCACCTCGAGGGCCGCCTTCGACCCGTGGAACCGGTCCTCGGTGTCGTAGCCGAAGCCGGGGTCGAAGAAGCCGGCGTAGTGGGTGCGCAGCTCCCCGCTGGTGGGGTCGTAGGCGATCATCTCCGAGGCCAGCGCCGGCGGTATGACCACGGCCTCCTCGGACATGAGCAGGTAGAACTTCTTCTCGGTCAGCACCACCCGGTCCGCCCCCTCGCGGCGCACCGGCTCCCAGAACGGCTCCGGGTCGAGCGGCTCCGAGCGGGTCAGGTCGAGGAGGGGGGAGTTCTCCCGGGCCCGGTAGCCGACGTGGCCGCTGGTGTCGCCGCGGAGGTCCAGGCTGAGAAACAGCCCGTTGTCCAGGGTGACGTCCTCGGGGGGGAGGGGGCGGCCGTCGACGTAGAGGAGCGGCTGGCCCCGGTGGAACTCCAGGATCTCGGCGTCGGTGAGCTCGCTGCGGCCGACCGACAGGCGGAGCTGGTTGAGGGTGAGGTCCTCCCGGACCCGCACCGCGAACGACAGCGGTACCACCTCCAGGTACAGGTTCCCCTGGTAGCCGTCGGCGATCTCGTCGAAGCGGTAGCTGCGGTCGGTGATGACCCGGGTGAACACGTCGATGCGCCCGGTGGAGCTCTTCGGGTTGGCCTTGGCCCTCATGCCCGGCGGGAGACGGAGGCGCTCCTTCAGGGGGATCAGGTACGGCCGGTTGGTCTCCAGGACCACGCCGTCGCCTCGCAGGTCCAGCTGGTCTATGGTCAGTTCCCGGAGGCGGTCCTCCACAGGGTGGCTGCCCGGCAGGAAGCTGCAGCGCATGCGGTAGGCCACCTCGCCCAGCCGCAGGTCCAGGCTGGCCGGCTGCACGTTCTCCTGGGGGATCTTGAACCGCCCGGCGTCGATGACGCCCTCGTCGATGGCCCGGAGCAGATGATGGTTGGGCAGAACCCCCTCCCGGCCGCCCCCGGTCAGCACCGGCACCGGCGCGCCGGCCGGTCCTCGGGAGTGGCTCGGTTCATGGGCCTACTGTAACGGTCTGCCGCCGCCGGCCGGGTGCCCGCCGGCGCCGGTCAGGCCGGCAGGTCCGCTCCCGCCGGCCCGCCGCTCACGCCGGCGCCAGCCGGGACCGGACCAGGCCGCCGAGCCAGAGCACCACGGCCAGCAGCCCGAACGCCGCGCCCACCGCCGAGCTGGCCTTCCAGCCGCCGGCGGAGTAGGCGGCCGAGGCGGAGATCGAACCGGTGACCCCCCCGACGAAGTAGAGCGCCATGTAGGCGGAGGTGATGCGGCTGCGGGCCTCGGGGCGCAGCCGGTAGATCAGGCTCTGGTTGGTGATGTGCAGTCCCTGCACCGCGAAGTCGAGGACGATGACCCCGGCGATGAGGGCCGGCAGGGAGCTGTGCCCCAGCGCGACCGCCCCCCAGGTCAACAACAACAGCA
>JAKAXG010000686.1 GCA_021827225.1 Actinomycetes bacterium
CGGTCGTGGACGAGCTGATCGAGCTCATGGGCCTGGGCGCCTACCGGCAGAAGCTGACCGGTGAGCTGTCGACCGGGACCCGACGCATCGTGGACCTGGCCTGCATCCTGGCCCAGGACCCGAAGGTGCTGATGCTCGACGAGCCGTCCGGCGGTGTGGCCCAGAAGGAGACAGAGGCGCTCGGGCCGTTGCTGCGCAGGATCCAGGACCGCACCGGCTGCTCCATCCTCATCATCGAGCACGACATGCCGCTGCTCAGCGGGCTTTGCGATCGGCTGGTGGCGCTGGAGCTGGGCGGGGTCATCGCCGAGGGGCCGCCGGCTGACGTGCTTGCTCACCCGGCGGTGATCGCCTCCTACCTAGGGACCGACGAAACGGCCATTCAGCGTTCCGGCGCCCGGGGCTGAACCGACTCCGGAGGCGCCGGGCCAGACGGTGATGGCGTCGGGAGGCAGGTTGACCCGGCACCGCTGGCCGGTCCGCCGGTCCTGGCGGTCGGCGCACCGGGCGGTCACCACCAGGTCGTCGCCCAGCCTCATCTCGATGGCCGCCACCGACCCCAAGTGGGCCACGTCGGTGATCACGGCCGGGTAGGCCCCTGCCGGGTCGATCTCGACGTGCTCGGGATGGATGCACCAGGTGACCGGCGCCCCGGGCCGGTCCGGAGTCACCAGCACCCCGAGGTCCACGCCGCCCGCTACCAGCCGGCCGCCCGGTCCGCACCGGCCTTCGAGCACATTGACGATGCCGAGCAGCCGGGCCACCTCGGGGCTGGCCGGCGCGGCGTGCAGCTCGGCCGCCGGGCCGGCCTGCACCACCCGTCCGTCGAGCACGACGAGGACCTCGTCGGACAGGAGGGCCGCTTCCTCGGGGTCGTGGGTGACGAGCACCGTCGACAGGCCGGCCTGGTGCTGCAGCCGTCGCACCTGGCGGGCCAGCTCCGCCCGGACCGGGGCGTCGAGTGCGGAGAACGGCTCGTCGAGGAGCAGCAACCTGGGGTGGCGGGCCAGGGCCTGGGCCAGGCACACCCGCTGGCGCTGGCCGCCGGAGAGCTGGCCCGGGAGCCGGTCGGCCAGCCCGGTCAGTCCGAAGGCGGCCAGCCAGTAGGCCCCCAGACCGGGGTCGGCCCCGACCCCGAAGCAGACCTGCCGCCAGACGGTCAGGTGGGGGAGCAGGTGGTAGCCCTGCGGTACGTAACCGATCCGGCGTTCCTCGACCGGGACCTGGGAGACCTCCTCGGGGCCGTACCAAACGGGGCCGCGCCCGGGCCCCAGGAGGCCGGCGACCGAACGCAGGGTGAGGGACTTGCCGGAACCGGACGGGCCGAGGATGGCGGTGCGGTGGGAGCGGGACCGGTGGGCGGTTCGCAGGCGGAACGAGCCGACGGCGACGTCCAGGTCGAAGCCGACCGCGACCGGCTCGGTAGCCGGCGGGGGAACGGGTCCAGGCAGTTCCGGGGGCCTCCGCCGGCGGGGCACCCGGATCCAGCCCAGGGCCACGACGACCAGGGCCACGCCCAGGGCCAGGGCGGTGGGGGCCTCGGTGTTCGCCAGACCGCTCCCCGAGAACTGCACGTAGGTGTAGACCGGCAGCGAGAACGGGTGGTAGGCCAGCAGGACCGTGGCCCCGTACTCCCCGAAGGCCCGCAGCCATGACAGCAGGAGCCCGGCCCGGATCCCGCCTGCAGCTCCGGGCAGACCGACCCGGAAGAACCGGGCCAGCGGACGGTGCCCGAGCGCCGCCGCCACCTCCTCGACCGACGGGTCCTCGGCGCTGAACGCGGCCCGGGCCGACACCACCAGGAACGGCGCCGCCACGAAGGTCTGGGCCAGGACCACGCCGACCATGGAATCGGTGAGGCGGCCCCCGAACAGGCGTCCCAGCCACGTGTAGGGCCCGACCAGGTAGATGAGCAGAATGCCGCTCATCAGGGGCGGTATCGCCAGCGGCAGGTAGACGGCGGCACCGATCACGGATGCCCAGCGACTCCGGGACCGGGCCAGGGCCCAGGCCAGGGGTATGCCGAACAGGGTGATGAGGGCCAACGAGATGGTGGCTGCGGTCGCCGACACCCGGAGGGCCGGGAGCAGTCCGGGCGTGGAGAATCCGGAGCGGGAGGAGCCGGCCAGGCGCACGAGGAAGGCCCCCACCGGAACGGCGAGGTACAGCAGCACCAGCGCGCCCAGCCAGGCCAGCGGGCTGCCGGCGCGCTCGGAAAGGCGCCGGCGGCTCATGAATGGCAAGGTAGCGGAATGACCTTCACGCCCACACAGATCGCCTATGAGGTGGACGGACCGGTGGCGACCATAACCCTCGACCGGCCGGACCGGCTCAACGCCTTCACCGTGGAGATGATGTCGGAGCTGCTGCAGGCGTTCGATCTGGCCGACGGTGACGACCGGGTGCGGGCTGTCATCCTGACCGGCAGGGGCCGGGGGTTCTGCGCCGGCGCCGATCTGGGCGCCGGCGGCTCCACCTTCGATCACGGCGAGGCCCGGCCGGGCCGCCGGGCCCCCCGGGACGCCGGCGGCCTGGTGAGCCTGCGCATGTTCCGGAGCAAGAAGCCCGTCATCGCCGCCATCAACGGCCCGGCGGTCGGCGTGGGGGCGTCGATGATCCTGCCGGCGGACTTCCGGCTGATGGCGGACTCAGCCCGCATCGGCTTCGTCTTCGCCGCCCGGGGTATCGTGCCGGAGAGCGCCAGCAGCTGGTTCCTGCCCCGCATCGTGGGGATCAACCAGGCCCTGGAATGGTGCCTGACGGCCCGGATCTTCCCGGCCTCGGAGGCGCTGGCGGCCGGCCTGGTGCGCAGCGTCCATCCCCAGGACGAGCTTCTGGCCGCGGCCCGCGCCATCGCCGCCGAGATCGCCGCGAACACCGCCCCCGTGTCGGCGGTGATCACCAGGCAGCTGCTCTGGCGGATGATGACCGCCGCCCACCCCATGGAGGCCCACCGGGTGGACTCGCTGGCCGTGGCCCAGACCGGCCGGGCCGCCGACGCCCGGGAGGGTGTCGAGAGCTTCCTGGAGAAGCGGCCGGCCAGCTGGACCATGCAGCCCAGCCGGGACGAGCCGGACTGGTACCCGTGGTGGCAGGAGCCGACAGGCACC
>JAKAXG010000687.1 GCA_021827225.1 Actinomycetes bacterium
CACTGCCGGCCGGCCAGTCCCCGCCGGCCGGCCAGTCCCCGCCGGCCGGCCAGTCGCCGGTCGCCGGGCAGTCCTCGGGGCCTGGGGGCAGGGCCCGGGCCCGGTGCACGGCGTGGCGCCAGGCGCCACCGTCGGCCCCGGGCGGTAGCAGCACCGCCCGCCGGTACCCGGCCAGGGTGGCCGCCGCCGCCGGGGTGTCGTAGGCGACCACCGGCAGCCCGGTGGCCATCGCCTCGAGCAGCACCAGCCCGAGGGTGTCGGTCGTGGACGGGAAGACGAACACGTCCGCCGCCGCGTACGCGTTGGCCAGCTCCTCGCCGTGCAGGAAGCCGGTGAAGGTGGCCCGCGTCCCGGCGAACAACCTCTCCAGGCGGGCGCGGTCGGGTCCGTCGCCCACCAGCGCCAGGTGCACCGCCGGCTCGTCCCGGGCCAGGCCGACGAGGTCCTGGCACCCCTTCTCCGCCGCCAACCGGCCGACGTAGAGCGCCAGCGGCACCGACGGGCTCCCCCCCAGGCGGGCGCGCTCGGCGCCGCCGTCCCGGTCGGCCCGGAACAGCGTGGTGTCCACCGCCCGGGGCCACAGGCGGGCATCGGTGATGCCCAGCTCGACCAGCTGGGCGGCACCCACATCGGAAGTGGCCAGGCGCACGTCGGCCGCCCGGTACACCCGGCGCATCAGCGCCCGGACGGCCCAGCACAACCACCCCAGCCGGTAGTTGGCGGCGTAGGCCGCCACGTCAGTGTGGTAGCTCACCACCACCGGGTAGCTGCGGGCGGCCCGACGACCGGCCAGCACCCCCATGCACACCGGGTTGACCACGTGCACCACGTCGGGGTGGAACTCGCGCAGCCACCGGGCCACGGCCCGGTCCGGCAGGGCCCACTCCCGCCCGCCGTACACGAACGACAAGGCGATGGTCCGGGTGCGCCGCTCCGCCACCCCGGGGATGTCGCCGCCGACCGTGGGGGCGATCACCATCACCTCGTGACCGGCCTCCTGCAGGGACCGGACCGTGTTCACCAGCCTGGTGACCACCCCGTCGACGCTGGGCGCCCATGACTCGGTGACAATCGCTATCCGCATCAACCTGCCTGGTGGCCATTAATCGGGGACCGGTGGACGAGCGCCGGCCACCCTACTAGCTACCCCTCGGCGGCGAGGCCGACTCGGCCATTGCCGGGCCTTCGGCCGTCCTGCGGAGGGCCCGCCGCCGCCCTGGTAAGGGTCAGGTAAAGCCCCGGCCAGCAAAGCCCCACGGTCCGCGGCCGGGACCATCGGCCCTATCCGGACGGCGGCTCCCGGCACATGCTCACCGCTGCCCGTCGTAACCACCATCGATCGCATCGGAGACCAGCGCATGGACCATCACAGGAAGTCACCGTCACCGGTCGGTTGGCGCTACTACGTCCGTGACGGCCAGGTGTTCTGCCCGAGGCGGGCAGCGGACATCCCTGTCGAGACCTGCTCCACGTGCATCTATCTCGAGTCCGACCCGGCTTCCGGGGCGGTCGTGTGCCTCCCCCCGCCGGGCCGCAACCTCTCCGAGATGATCGACGCCGTCGCCAGATACTGACCCCGCAGGCACGCCCCGCCTGCGTGACCAGCCGGTGATCGGCGCTGGCCTGGCGCCGGGCCATAGAAGCTGTGCCGGGGCAGGGCCGGTCAGGTGGTCCAAATCGCCGCCACCCCGGCGCCGGCTCCGGCCCCGGCGGTCGCCGGCCGGGTCATGGCGGGTCGGGCCCCGCCGGGTCGGGGTGGTCGGGATGGCGGGGGTCGTGTGGTGGGACGAAGGGGCGTTTGCCCCTGCCCGGGGTGAGGGCCCACCCGTGGTCGGTCTTGAGCCGGTGGTGGTGCGGGCAGAGCCGGTCGATGAGGTCGAAGGCCGTGTAGTGGGTCTTGGCGTAGTCGATGCGGTGGTCGTACTGGAGTCCGTCTCTGGCGTTGCAGCCGGCGGCCGCGCAGGTGGGGTAGACGAAGTCGAGCCCGGACTTCTGGTGGCGGTTGGGGTGCCGTTTGCGGTGGTGGTACACGCCGATGAGCTGTTGGCCTTTGGTGAGCACGCCGACGATGAAGGTGTTGCCGTTGGCGGCGAGCTCGTCGATGACCGAGACGGGGACGGGCCCGTAGCCGGGGATCTCGCACAGCTCGCCGTCGAGGGGTACGCCCCGCAGCAGGGTGTCGAGGTCGACGCGGATCATGATCCGGATGGGGCTGCCGGCCAGCTTCTTGGCCCGCCGGGGCTTGGCCTCGGCCTCCTCGGGTGCAGCCTGATCGCCGCCGGGCGGGGACTGGCCGCGGGCAGGCCCGGGAGCGCCCTCCTGGTCGGGGGCGCCGGCGGGCGGCGGGGGCTGAGGGCCGGAGGGCAGCTGAAGGCAGCCGGCGAGGTACAGCTGTCCACCCTCGGGTGGGGTCGGCCGGCCGGGGGCGCCGGCGTGACCGGGGGCGGCTGGGGCGGCGGCTCGCGGTTCGAGGTTGGGGAACAGGCCCAGCTCGACCAGGTCGGTGATGCCCAGTCCGCCGCCTCCCTGCCCGGTGGCGGCCCCGGCGAGGGCCATGAGGGCGTCGTAGTCGAGCGAGTCCAATGGTTCGTTGCCGCCACCGGCCTGGCGGCGCGACATGATCAGATGCCGGCGGATGGGGTCGAGGGCCTGCCACAGGCGGGCGCCGTCTTCGGGATGCCCGTAAAGATGGGCCTGCAAGGCGCCGTCGCGGTCGGTCCAGCGTCTGAGCGACCGGCGGTCGTGGCGGGCCGCCCGGCGGGCCTCCTGATCGGTGGCAGCGGCTTTGACCCGGGCCACTTCCTCGTTCAGCTCCGGGAGCGACGCCCGGCGGGCTCGCTCGATCAGATCGGCGGTGCGGGCCGGGTTGGCCGCGGCGCCGTCGCTGACCGCCTCGGCCTGCTCCAGGGTGAGCTCGCCGGCCAGGGCGGCCTGGGCCACCTGCGGCTGGCCGGCCAGGCGCCGGCCGGTCTCCAGCGCCCGCTTCGCCGCAGCCGGGCTCATGCCCGCCTCGCGGGCCAACTGGTCCGCCGGGGAACGGTAGCCCTGCTGGCGCCAGGTGTCGCCGTGGGCGGCGCGCGCCGCGGCCAGCGCCTTGACCGACGCC
>JAKAXG010000688.1 GCA_021827225.1 Actinomycetes bacterium
GCCTCTGACCCGGGCCTGGTGCATCTCGGGGGTGGGTCGGGCGGGGTCAGCGGCTCATCGGACGGCCCGGGCGGCACCTTTAGCGATCGTTTCGGACCTCCCGGAAACGGCGGAAAAGGTGAGCCTTCCCGTAGGAGCCGGTCACCCGCGACTCGTAGCTTTGGGTACGGACGGATCATCCGTCGCGGGGATTGGAGGCCCATGGAAACGCTGTCTCTGGCTCGATCAGAGGTTCTGCGCTCGGCGGATGTGTCGCAGGCCCGCGAGCAGTTCCGTCAGCGCCGGCTCCGGCGGCTCGCCATCCTGCTGGCGCTGATCCTCGTGCCGCTGGCCCTGCGGGCCATCATCGGCGGGGTCCGCTACGCCCAGGGCAACCTGAAGGGCGCGGAGTCGGCCTTCGCCTGGCCCGGCTTCCACATCCCGGCCGGGGTCGGGACCTATCTCCCCGCCATCATCCTCATCGGGATGCTCTCGCTGGTCATGGTGGTGCCCATGCTGGGCGCCGGCCGCTCACCCCACGTGCTGTTCCGCCCGGAGGAGATCGGGGTGGGTCTGGCCGACGTCAAGGGTGCCGGGGTGGTGGTCGAGGAGGTCGTCAAGACCCTCAACCTGTTCCTGGCCCACAAGACCTTCAAGGAGCGGATGGGCGGCAATCCCCGCCGGGCCGTGCTGTTCGAGGGGCCCCCGGGGACGGGAAAGACCTACATGGCCAAGGCCATGGCGGCCGAGGCCGGCGTCCCGTTCCTGTTCGTGTCGTCGTCGGCGTTCCAGTCCCACTACTACGGGATGACCAACCGCAAGATCCGGTCGTTCTTCAAGGCGCTGCGCACCCACGCCCGCAGGGAGGGTGGCGCCATAGGCTTCATCGAGGAGATCGACGCCATCGGCGCCAGCCGGGCCGGCCTCGGTTCGGGTGGTGGTCGGGAGGGGATCGCCGGCGTGGTCAACGAGCTGCTCATCCAGCTCCAGTCGTTCGACACCCCCCCGGCCGGGGCGCGGGTGAAGGGATATCTGATCGACCTGGTCAACCGGTGGCTGCCGGCCGGCCGGACCATTCGCAAGCCGGTGTGCCCCCCGGCCAACATCCTGGTGATAGGCGCCACCAACCGGGCTGCCGACCTGGACCCGGCCCTGCTCAGGCCCGGCCGTTTCGACCGGACCATCACGGTGGACCTGCCGGGTCGGGCCGGCCGCCGGGAGATAATCGACTACTACCTGGCCCGCAAGCGTCACGCCCCGGAGCTGGACCAGTCCGAGTATCGTGACACTCTTGCTGCCACGACCTTCGGGTACTCACCGGTGATGCTCGAACACCTCCTGGACGAGGCGCTGGTGTGGGCCCTGCGCCGGGGTGCCGACTCGCTCAGCTGGGAGGACCTGCAGAGAGCCAAGATGACAGCGGAGCTGGGTCTGGCCCAGCCGGTCATCTACGCCGAGCGGGAGCGGGTGACGATCGCCACCCACGAGGCCGGCCACGCCACCACGGCGTGGCTGGTCGCTCCGGAGCGGCACCTGGAGGTGCTGTCGATCATCAAGCGCAGCACCGCGCTGGGACTGCTGGCCCACTCCGAGCCGGAGGA
The DNA here is from genome assembly GCA_021827225.1 of Actinomycetes bacterium. Next base: position 1,581 of record JAKAXG010000688.1, read on the forward strand.
GCGGTGGACCCGCACCCGGGGCGAGATCGAGGCGCTCATCCGTATCGCCATGGGCGGCATGGTGGCCGAGGAGATCTTCTTCGGCGACACCAGCAGCGGGGTGGCCGGGGATCTCCAGGCTGCCACCGAGGCCGCGGCCCAGATGGTCGGCAGCTTCGGCATGGCCGGCTCGCTGATCTCGATGGACGCGCTGCACGCCGGGGGCGCCAACATCGTGGCCAAGGTGGTCGGCGACGAGACGGGCCGCCAGCAGATGGACACCATCTTGAGCTCCGCCCGCGACGAGGTGCGGGCCCTGCTCAGCCAGCACTCGTACCTGGTCGAGGCCCTGCGTGACGCCCTGCTGGAGCGGGACGAGCTGATCGGCAGCGAGATCGACGACGTGCTGCGGGCGGCCGAGTTCGCCCACCAGGCGGCGTTCATCGACCTCCGCGGGGGGTCAGACCCGGTCGTCCGGTCCCAGCTGCGTGAGTAGGAAGGCTTGGATCCGGGCCTCGTCCCGCCAGCTGTCGTAGCGGCCCGAGGGGCCCTGATGGCCGGCCCCCATCTCGGTGCGCAGCACGAGCGGGCGGCCGGCCGTCCCCGCGCCGGCGGAGCGCAGCTTGGCCACCCACTTGGCCGGCTCCCAGAACCCGACGTTCGGATCGTTGAGGCCGGCGGTGACGTAGAGCGCCGGCCAGGCACGGCCCGGCTCCACGTTGTCGTAGGGGGAGTAGGAGGCCAGGCGACGGTAGGCATCGGGGTCGTGCAGAGGGTCGCCCCACTCCTCCCACTCGGTGACCGTGAGCGGTAGCGAGGGGTCCGACATGGTCGTGACCACATCGACGAAGGGCACCTCGGCGACCACGGCCCGCCACAGGTCCGGCCTCATGTTGACCACCGCGCCCATCAGCAGCCCGCCGGCGCTCCCGCCCCGGGCGGCCAGCCGGTCGGCGCCGACCCACCCGCCGGCGATCAGTGCCTCCGCGGCGGCGACGAAGTCGGTGAAGGTGTTGGTCTTGTGGGCCATCCGCCCCTGCTCGTACCACTGCCGTCCCAGCTCGCCGCCGCCCCGGATATGGGCGATGGCCATGACCGCTCCCCGGCGCACCAGGTTGATACCGACCACCGAGAACGAGGGGTCGATGCTGATCTCATAGGCGCCGTACCCGTAGAGCAGGCCGGGGGCCGTCCCGTCGCGGGGAAGGTCCCGGAGCGACACCAGCGAGACGGGCACCGGCGTGCCGTCCGGGGCCTCGGCCCAGATGCGCTCGGTCCGGTACTGCGAGGGGTCGTAGCCGTGCACGATCTGGGTCCAGACCGGCTCCCGCTCCCTGCCGTCGACCCGGTAGTCGACCGAGGTCGAGGGCGTGACCAGCGACGTGTACCCGAAGCGGTACGTGTGCTGGTCCCAGTCCGGGTTCTGCCCGGCGATCAGCGAGTACGCCGCCTCTGGCTGTTCCACCACGTGGTCGGCGCCCGAGCGGTCGAGGATGCGGATCCGTTCCAGCCCGTCGCGGGCCGACCGCTCCGTGACGGCT
>JAKAXG010000689.1 GCA_021827225.1 Actinomycetes bacterium
CCCGGCCCTCCCCCGCCTCCCGGCCGTCACCGGCCGGGCGGGACAGGTAGTGGTCCATGACCGCCCCGGCGAGCAGGGCCAGGCCGATGTAGCTGAAGGTCCAGCTGCGCCGGCCCCCCTCGTTGCCGAACGCGGTGAGCAGGAACGGCAGCGAGGCGAAGTAGCCGACCGCCCCGACGACGCTCAGCACGACGTAGGCGGGTCCGAGGGCGACCAGGCGCCGCCGGTGACGGCGGAAGGCGACCACCACCAGAGCCAGCATGATGAGCGGGGACAGGAAGGCGCAGGCCTTCTCGTAGAGCGGGCTGGGCGACGCCTTGAACAGCGTGCGGGACTTGCCGGTCCGGTCGAGGATGTGGAACACCTCGTTGACCCCGCCGGTGATGTACGGCGAGTAGTAGCCGAACACGTCGTGGGCCGGGATCAGCCACAAACCGGCCCCGCCGACCACCACCGCGGCGAGGGTCCACGCCGCCTTGCGGGCGGCCCGGCTGGTGACCGCCCCGAGGCCCTTCCGGCCGGCGTAGGTGTGGGCGCCGGCGATCAGGACCAGGAGTACGGCCAGCACGTAGCTGCTCAGGTGGTGGGTGATCACGCAGGCCAGACCGGTGACCGACCCGACCGCGGTCCAGGCCCAGCGGGTGCGGGGCCGCTCCCCCCGGCCGCTGGCGTTGACCACAGCCACCAGGGTCCAGATGACCATGGGGACGGCGAAGGACTCGTAGGAGTACTCCGAGTCGAAGAACATGAAGTTGGGGGTCACCGTGAAGGTGAGGGCGGCGATGGCGGCGGCCCGGTACGAGCCGGTCAGGCGGGCGGCCAGGGCCATGATCCCGACCGCGGCGGCGACGTGGAAGAACGCCAGGAGGATCTCCGCCACCGCCCATATGGACAGGCCGGTGACGTCGTGGATGGCCGCCACCAGGGCCTGCTGGCCGGGGAACTGGCTGATGATCGGTATGAGGGTGTTGGTCGGGTAGAGGTGACCGGACTGGGCCACCTGCACCGTCTGGTGGTAGTGGGCCATCTCGTCGCTGTAGAGCGGCGAGGTGGGGTTCCGCAGGAACTTGGGGAAGAAGTCCCAGGCCCCCACCATGGCGATCAGCACCCAGCGCTGGGTGGAGGTGGCCCGCCGGCCGAGGGCCCGGTAGCACGCCGGGATGGCGAACGCGAAGATCCCCAGCCAGAACAGGTCGAACTCCACCTGGGTGGTCTGGTGGGTGGCGGCGTAGTAGAAGGAGTAGACGACCAGCGGGACGCCGGCCAGCAGACCGAGGACCGGGGGGGCCCAGAACCGGACCGCGCTGACCGCCTCGACGTCGTCGTCGAGCGGCTCGACGTTCAGGTCGAGGTCGGCTTCAGGTGACGCTGAGAGTCGGTCGAGAATCGAGGTCATGGGTGGGGGTGGTGGCCGGTTCAACCAGGTTCCGGTAGACCGCTTCGAGGGACTGGCCGGCTCCGGCCCAGGACAGATCCCCGACCCAGGACCGCGGCGCGACCTCTGTCATTGGTTTCGCTGCCCGGGCGACGGATCCTGCCAGCGATGCCGGGTCAGTGCCGGTTGTCACCAGTTCGACGGCACCGGGCACCAGGCCGGACACCTCCCGGTGGGCGGGGATGCCCGACGCCACCACCGGGATCCCCCAGGCGGCCGCCTCCAGCAGGGTGAGGCCGAACGCCTCCCTCTCCGACATCGACACGAACGCCCAGGCCCGGGCCAGCCACGGGCCGAGCTGGTCGTCGCTGACCCGCCCGGTGAAGTGCACCCGGTCGGCGACACCGGCGCGGGCGGCCAGGTCCCTCAGGTCGCCGGCGGCCGGGCCGTCACCGACGACGGCCAGTTCCCAGCCCGGCAGGTGGGCCAGGGCCTGCACCGCCAGATCCTGGCGCTTGTAGTGCTCGAGCCGGCCTACGGACAGCAGCAGCGGGGCCGACCTGCCGTCATAGGGTCCGGACGGGCGGCCGCGCAGGCGCAGCCCGTTGCGCACCACGGCGGTCCTGGCCGCGGCGGCGGGGAACATGGCCGCCACCAGTTCGGCCTCGGCGTTGGACACGCACACGATCCGGTCGGCCCGGTCGAACAGCCGCCGGCCGAGCGGCCGGTAGAAGATGTGCATCAGCCGGGCGCCGGCGGTGTGACCACCGCCGTGCAGGTGGGGGGTGAAGACCACCGGAACGCCGGCCGGCAGGCCGAGCACGGACAGGGCGGCGGCGTCGTGGAAGTGGTGGGCGTGGACCACGTCGAAGCGCCCGGCCGCCCGCCGCAGCGCCGGGTACAGGCCGGGGGCGACCGGGTAGCGCTCGGATCCGGTGACCCCCCGGTAGCGGTGCACGGTCACCTGACCCTCGGCGGAGGTGCCGGTACCGGCCCGGTCGTTGACATGGGTCAGGACCTCCACCCGGTGGCCGCGTTCGGACAGAACCCGGGCCTGGTTGGCCACGACCTCCTCCACCCCGCCCTTGCCGGGCGGGTACCTGGGGGTGACGATCCCGACGCGCAGCACCACCCGGCCGGCCGCGTCCTGCTCAGACCGTCTCGTCGACTACGGCCAGGGCGGGCAGCGCCGGCAAAGGCTCCGCCAGGTCGACCGTGGTGGCCGCCGGCCCGACGGCCTGCTCGTCGGTGAGCCAGATCTCCCGGCCCCGGCCGCGGCGCCACTCCCGCATGATGGTGCGCAGCACCCTCATCCCGTCGCGGCCGACCCGCAGGTTGCTCTGCCCGTAGATGCGGTCGTGCTCGAAGCTAGGGACCTCGACGATGCGCAGCCCGGCCGAGGCGGCCCGGACGTTCATGAGGGTCTCCACCTCGAAGCCGTCGCAGTCGGGGGCGATGTGCTCGAGGCAGTGGGCCCAGAAGGCGTTGAACCCGTAGCACAGGTCGCTGTAACCGGCGTCCCAGATCCGGTTCACCAGGCCCGACAGGAACCAGTTCCCGGTGCGCCGCAGCCAAGTGATGTCGGAGCTGCCGCCCCCGTTGAGGAACCGGCTGCCCTTGGCGAACTCCGCGCCCTCGTAGAGGGCGGCCACGTAGGCCGGGATCTCCGCCGGGTCGGTGGAGCCGTCCGCGTCGAGCATCACGATGATCTGGCCGAGATCGGA
>JAKAXG010000032.1 GCA_021827225.1 Actinomycetes bacterium
CTGACCTGTACTTTTCCAGCGCGCTCGGAGGGATTCGAACCCCCAACCTTCTGATCCGTAGTCAGATGCTCTATCCATTGGGCTACGAGCGCTGGGTGCCACCGAAGCGGCGTTCAGCCAGTTTAGCCTGACCGGGATCGGTGTCTGCTCAGGGCACGAAAACGCGCCGGACAGGGCGCTGACCAGGGAGAACGGGCTCCCAGCTAAGGAGCCGGTAGCTGAAAGGTCATCGTCGGCCGGGCCCGGTAATGATCTCTTGCGGCTGCGCTGCGGGTTGGCTTTGCTGGAGCGGCAAAGGCAGATGAGGGGCGGAGCAGTGACCCTGCGGGCGTGTTGGTCGCCTGCCCGCAGGCGAGCGAGGGGCGAAACCGACGCCGCTCTACTCAGGCGAGAGCGAGAGGGGGAGCGCACATGCAGCTCCGCAACTGTGTCAAGCCGCGTCCGACGAGGTCCGTGCTGGGGGTGACTGCGGCGTTGCTCTTCGGCGTCGCCGGTCTGATGACCGCTCCCGCCGCTAGTGCCATCCCGTCGGGGCCCCACCCGGGCGGACCACCGAGTGCGTCCGCCTTCGACGGGACCTACAGCGGCACCAGCTACAGCTACACCGACCTGACCGAACCGGCGCTGCACCTGAGCCCCAAGCAGCTCGGACCGGACGGGTCGGCCACCTTCACCACCACGATCACCTCCGACCGGTACGCCGCCCAGTGGGACGACAGCACCGCACAGCTGGTCATCGTCGGCTTCCGCCCGGTGGGTGACGGCCACGTACGGACCCTCCACGCATACGGATCGATGATCTACGCCCAGGACAACTCGATGGGAGCCGGCTACTGCGCCAACGACCAGTTCATCGACTCGTCGGGCAACTTCGTCTTCGGCGACGGGGCCGCCTGTTACGCCCATACGCCGCCGCCGTACGGATCGACCGAGACCTACAGCGTGACCATCTACGGGAACAACACCTTCACCGACACGGTGACCATCGACTCGGGGTGCGGCAACTGCACCACCGGGCCCTACGCTGCCGGCCAGAAGGCCACCTTCAGCGGCAGCCTGGCCCTACCGGCCAACACGCAGTACTACGTGGCGGCCTACCTGCTGCCCGGCCGCCTGACCGCAGACCCCAGCGCGACGGGGACCTTCACCGTGGCGGGCAGCAGCTACGTGCGAGGGTAACGGGGGCGCCCGGCCGGCTCAGGACGCCGAGAAGCTGGAAGGGGCGGCGGTGCTGCCCTGCTGGGTCCAGCCGACCACATCGGACTGGCCGGGGGCGAGGGACCGGGCCCAGGAGGGGCCGGCCACCTGCACCGGGCCGCTGGCCGGGGACACCAGCTGGCCGTCCCACACGGCGGTGAGGCTGGTGGCCGACGGGAGGGCCGCCTGCAGGGTCCACGCCCCTGACGGCTGGCCACCGACGTTGGCCACGGTGATGTCGGCGTTGCCGCCGTTACCCCACGAGGTGATGAGCTGGTAGGTGGAGTCGAGCACCGCCCCGCCGGTACCGGCATCGGCGGTCAGCGAGACCGCCGACGGCAGGGCGGTGCTCCCCTGCTCGACCCAGCCGATGTCCATGCTGGCTCCGGGCGCCAGCGACAGGGTGTAGGAGGGTGCGGTGGCGGTCACCCGGCCGGTGGTGGCCGATCCCAGGGTGGCGTTCCACATGCTGGTGATGGACGCCCCGGGGGGAAGGCTGAGAGCCAGCTTCCACGGCCGGGCGGCAGACCCGAGAGGCGACGATCCGGTGTTGGTGACGTGCAGGTCGACGACGCCCCCGCTCCCCCACGACTGGGTCAGGGAGGCGGCGACGACGGTGCTGGTACCGGCGGGCGGAGCCGCTGCCGCAGTCGCGCTCTGCACCGCGGGGTGGGCGGCCAGGTCGGCCAGATGGGACCGGAACCCGGCCCCGAAGGTGTTGGGGGTCCCGTCATAGGACTGGAGCAGCCCGGGCCCGGAGCTGCAGCTCCAGCCGCCGCCCGCGTCCCAGGCCCAGGCCAGGTAGGAGACGCCGTGGGCGTCGGCCCACGGCATGTAGTTGTCGATGAAGCCGGTCCCGCAGTCGGTCTCACCCAGCTCACCGGTGACCACCGGCACGGCGGCCGCCACCGGGGCGATGGTGGAGTCCCAGCACGACACGGTGTTGCACTGGCTGAAGTTGTAGAGGTGCACGCTGGCCACCAGGTCGTGGGCCGGGTCGCTCGGCTCGTGGGCCAGCCAGCCGCTCAGATCCCCTCCCCAGTTGAGGCCCTCGACCATCACCGGCTGGGTGGCCCCGGCCGCCCGGACGGAGTCGAGCAGCTGCTGCATGCCCGCCACGGCCGTCCCGTTTGTCAGAGTGCACCCGTTGAGCCAGCAGGACCAGCTCACGTCGTGGGGCTCGTTGAAGAGGTCGAACACCACCCCGGGGGTGTGGGCGAAGGTGCCGGCCACCGACGCCCAGAAGGCCGGCGCGTGGTCGGCGTCGGGCATCTGCTCCTGGCCGGTGGCCAGCTGCGAGCCGGGTGCCCCCCAGTGCAGGTCCAGGATGGCCACCAGCCCGGCCGCGTTGAGCTCGCTCACGTAGGAGGCGATGGCGTTGCGGTAGTTGGCCCCGGAGTAGGCCGCGGGGACGCCGTTGATACCCAGCCAGCAGTCCTCGTTGAGCGGGACCCGCACCGCGTCGGTGTGCCAGGAGGCGATGGCCGCCACGGAGGCCGGGTCGGACGGGCCGTCGAACATGCCCCATCCCTGGGCGCAGGCGTACTCGGTGCCGGAGCGGTCGACGCCGAGCAGGCGGACCGGGGTCCCGCTGGAGTTGACCAGCTGGTTGCCCGCCACATGGAGGGCCACATCTGGGGTGGCGCTGGTCGGTGAGGCCCCTCCGATCAGGATGCCGCTGAGCGTTGCGCCCAGCGACAGGGTCGCGACGCCCGCGAGGGCCGACCGCCTGAGAAGGGTCGTGGGGTGCTGCATGCCGAGTTGCTCCTGCTGAAATCCGCCGGCGGAGTTCGCCGTGTGGATTCTCGGAGCCCCCGGGCCGTTCCTTGAGGGGACGGGGGGTCGGCGGGTTCAGCCGGCCGGCAGGAACTCCCCCTTGTGGGCGGCGACGGCCTCGCTGGCGGTGGTGAACACCGAAACCAGCCGGTCGAAGCCGGTGCGGGTCAGGACCCGGCGCACGAGCGGGCGGGGGGCGGCGGCGTTGGCGGAGCCGCCCCGGGCCCGGACCAGGCGGGCCACACCGAGGAGGGCGCCCCGGCCGGCCGAATCGATGAACGACAGCGCCGACAGGTCGAGCACCAGGGAGCTGCCCACCGGCACGTCGGCGCTCACCTCCCTCAGCAGGCTGGCCGAGAATGCATCCAGCGACCCGACCGGGCGGCAGACCAGGCATCCGTCGATGGAGATCCAGTTGATCCGCAAGCCGTGATCCGCCCGGCCCGGGGGGGCTCCCCGCCGGGCCGGGGCTGCGGTCGGTGCCAACCGTGTTGTCATGGCATCACCCTGCTACGGCCGCCTCGCGGGCCGGTGGCGTCAGGTTGGCAATCGGGTGACGCCCCTTCGGCCGGCAGGGGCGGCCGAATGGGCGTCTACCAGGCCGAGGTGGCCCGACGGGGGGCCGTTCCCCACCGGGACCGGCGACGCCGGGCCGCGGCCGCGTGGGCGGTGGAGCGCACCTCGTCGAGGGTGGCGGCCGCCCGCACGGTCTCGGCCGCCACCGACGAGGTGGATGCCGGCGGCCCGGAGGCGGCCTCCAGCACCGCCCCCAGCAGTCCCGGACCGGTGACCGCCGGGGACACGGCCCGCTGCCCGAGCCGGCGGGCCACCCCTGTCAGCTTGGGCTCGTGGGCCACGGCCACGAACGGCACGCCGGCGGAGGCGGCAGCCACCAGCGAGTGGAATCGCAGCCCGATCAGCACGGTGGCGCGGCGGTAGTCCCTGGCCGCCGACGGGACGTCGGTCGGCGGGTCCCACACCCGGACCGGCACCGGGCAGCCGGCGGCCACGGCGGCGGCCATGGGGCGGTCCTGCGCCGGCTGCCAGGGGTGCAGCACCACCTCGAAGCCCGATCCCACCAGGCCGACCGCGGTCTCCTGCAGGGCTCGCACCAGGGTGTGGCCGCCGGCCAGGTGGCTGAGAGCTATCACCGCCAACCCGCCCCTACCGGGCGGGCGCCGGGGACCGGGCGGCGGGAACCGGTCCACGGCCGCCCACACCACGTCGGCGCCCACGGGCAGGGGCCGCCCGACACCGGCGGCGGCCAGGACGGCGGCGGATTCCTCGTCGCGCAGACGCACCAGGCCGGCCGAGGCGATGATGGCACGGGTCAGCACCGGGGCCAACGGGTGGGCCAGGTTCCCGGCGCCGACACCGGCCATGGCTATCGGCCGGCCCGCCACCCGGGCGGCGCTGGACAGCGCCAGGGTGGCGCCCAGCAGGCCGAGCGGGGAGCGTCCCGATGACGGGTGCAGGGTCTTGAACACCGTGGCGGTGGCCACGGTGAGATCGGCTCGCACGGCCTCGCGGGCCACCGCTACGCGGTCCGCAGCGAGCACCGGACGGAACCCGGGCGGGCGTTGCGCCGGAAGCCGGCCGACGGTGGCGCTGATCCGACATTCCCCGAGAGCGGACACGAAGGCGTCGAGCACCGACTCGTCGCCCGGGTTGTCCTGGCCGAAGGCGCCGGCCAGCAGGACGCGCGGTCCCACCTAGGCCGCGACCTCGACGGGTTCGGCCACCCGGAGGTCTATGGGCTTGCCGGCCTCCTCGGCCCGTCGCACCCCGGCCACCGCCGGCCAGATGCCCACCAGGATGACGCTGATGTGGAGGGTGGCGAAGGCCACGTTGTTGAGGGTGGCGGGGTTGCGGCTGTGCACCAGCCCGTCCACTGCCGCCCCCACCAGGACGGCCAGAGCTATGAGGCCCGGTATCACCGGCCGGATCTGCCGCCCGGACCGGCCGACCTTCGGGGTCACCACGAAGCTGCCCTTACGTCGCAGCAGCGCCCGCAGCGAGGCGCTGATGTGGATCCAGAAGCTGGCCTCCATCAGGGCGAAGGCGGCGAAGCTGTAGCTGCCCTGCCCGGCCACCGCCACGGTGATCATGCTGGCGGCGAAGTACGGCACGAAGTGGATGAGGAACTGGTCCGCGGTGGCCCCGGCCAGGGCCTGCTCCCCGCCGATGATGCGCACCACCGGGAGCGACATGTAGATCAGGTAGGTCCAGCCGGTGAGGAAGAACATCGACGACAGGACGAACTGCAGCTTCTGGCGCCACGGCAGCCGGGACCGCACGGTGGTCGATATGGCCGACAGGCAGCCCCGGGCCCACCGGTGCTGCTGGCTGACATACGAGGCCATGTCCTCCGGGCCGAGTCCCGACGCCAGCACCTCGGGCACGTACACCGTGTGCCAGTCGCGCTCGCGCAGGCGGATGGAGAGCTCGAAGTCCTCGGTGACGGAGTTCTCCGGGATGCCACCGACCTGCTCCAGGGCGGCCCGGCGGTACACCACGTTGGTCCCGCAGCAGAACATCGAGTCGAGGGCGGCCTTGCCCCGGGCGATGATCCCGAAGAAGAGGGCCTGCTGGCTCCACGACGCCCCGGCGATGGGGTTGCCCCGGGCGTTGGCGTAGTACTGCGGGGTCTGCACCAGGGCCACGTCGGGCCGGGCGAAGTGGCGGGCTGTGCGGGCCAGGAAGTCGCGGTCCGGGACATGGTCGCAGTCGAACACCGCCACCAGCGGGGACGAGGTGTGGGCCAGGGCGTTGTTGAGGTTGCCGGCCTTGGCCCCGGTGTGCTGCTCCCGGCGCAGGTAGCCGACGTCGTAGCGGGCGGCCAGGGCCGCCATCTCGTCGCTGTCACCGTCGTCGCAGATGACCACCGTGACCGGGCCCTCGCTGGCCAGCCGGCTGGCTGCGGCCACCGTGGGCTCCACCACCTCGACCGGTTCGTTGTACACCGGGATCAGGATGTCGACCGCGTCGGTGGCCGGGGCCGGAGGCAGGATCACCGGGCCCCGGGCCCTGGTGGCGGTCCACCAGAACCCGGCCGCCTGGGCCAGGTTGAACGCCTCGGCCACCAGCAGGAGGGAGAACAGCACCGGATTGCCTATCCGGCCGGGCTGGAGCAGCCACTCGAAGTACCACACGCTGAACGCCACGTTGAGCGGCACCAGCATGAGCATCTTGCGTCGGGTGTCCTGCCAGCGGCCGGTGGGGGACCAGCGGTTGGTGTCGGTGCGGATGTCTATGGTCATTGTCCGGCTCCGGTGGGGGTCGGGGTCGTCTTGTTGTCAGTAGTGCCGTGGCCAGATGGGGGGCAGGTGCGGGCTGTGCCGCATCTGCCGCTGCCGTCGACTGAGCCGGAGCTGATCGCCGGGGCCGCGGCCAGGGATGCGGTCAGGTACGGGTTCCCCGCGGACCGCGGTACCTGGAACATCCACACCTCGACGTTGGGCTTGCGGAACGACCCGGCGGGCCGGTCCACCTGGCGCAGATGGGCCAGGAGGCGACCCAGCTGCCCGGGCTGAGAGCCGTTCATGAGGCTCTTGCTGGCCAGGACGAACAGGGTGTGGCCGGGAGCCAGCTGCGGGGCCCCGAGGCTGGCCGGCCGGCTGGGCATGTGCGGGGCGTAGTACTGGAGCACCAGGTCCAGGTTGCCGGGGGAGTAGATCAGCTCGTCCCCCGGGACGGCCCGCTGGTCGATGGTGTGCACCGCCCCGGCGAAGTCGTATATCCGGGGGTTCGACCCGTTGATCTGCTCGTCCACGAGCGACGTGCCGAAGATGGCGGCCAGGGCCACGCACCCGGCCACCTGAAGGCGGTGGCTCCGCGTGGAGCCGGTGACCATCCGGGCGGTCAGCAGCATCAGGGCCATGACCACGCCGGAGATGTAGCGCACGTCGAAGAGGAACCGCTTGGCCTCGCCGGCGCCGATCAGCAGGAGCAGCGGCACCACGGCCGACACCACCACGGCGAGGGTGGTACGGGTCATGTTGCGACCCAGCATGAAGATGGCCAGCAGGATGCCGACGGGCCACAGGGCCACCAGGGCGGCCATGATGCCGGCCGAGTGGTACCCCATCACGGCCCAGGCCAGGTTGGCCAGGACGGTGTAGATGTTGATCCCGTGATGGCCGCCGCCGGCCAGCGGGGTCTGGGTCGGGGCGCCGAAGCCCTTGCCGGCGTTCTGGTTGACCAGGAACTGGTGGAAGGCGAACGGCACCAGGGGCGCTCCGAGGGCCACCAGCGCCGCGGTGGAGACCAGCCAGCCCCTCAGTAGGCGGGTGCCCTGGCCCCGACCCCGGCGGTCCCGCCACATCACGGCGATGAAGAACGCCTGCTGGGCCAGGATCTGGAAGATCCCGAAGTACTCGGTCCACGCCAGGGCGGCACTGGCCAGCACGTATATGGACCAGTCCCCGGCCCTACCGCCCCGCTTCAGCACCCGGGTCTGGCCCCAGATGGCCAGCAGGGCGAACAGCATGAACATGGCGTACATGCGGATCTCCTGCGAGTACCACACCACGATGGGGCCGACCGCCGCCAGGACGGCGGCGACCACCCCGCTGCGGCGGTCCCACAGGTCGCGGGCGGTCACGTAGGCGGCGGGGATGATCAGGGCTCCGGCCACGATCGACGGCGCGCGCACGGCCAGGAGGCCGTTGCCGAAGGCCCGCACCGCGGCCCACAGCACGGCGAAGTACAGCGGTGGGTGGACATCGGTGTCGCGCAGGTTGCGGATCATCCCCGAAAAGGACATCCCGGCCTGGTGGATACTGGTGGCCTCGTCCAGCCAGATCCCCCGGAAGGTGATCAGGCGGATGACCACCCCCAGCACGAACACCGCGGCCACCAGACGGATCGAGGGGTCGGCGGCCGCCCTCCGGGCCCGGGCCCGGAGGTCGCGGCCGGTGACAGCCCAGCGGCCCAGCCGCTCGGCGGCCAGGGCGGCGGTCAGCGCGGCCGTGGCCCCCACGGTGGTGTAGGCGATGTTGGTCACGCTGGTGCCGGCCACGGCGATGACCGCGGCCTGGGCCGCGGTCACGGCGGCCAGGAGGAGGGTCACGGTCCGGGGGGATCCGGTGGCGCAGCGGTGGGCCACCAGGACCCGGGCCACGCCGAGCAGGGCCATGGCCGCCAGGTACGGGGCCACCAGATGGGCCACCGACCCGTAGCGGGCCCCGAAGAGGGTGGCGGTGATCCGGCCGGGCATGAGCGCACCGACCGCCACGGCGGCGGCGCCGAGGAGCGCGGCCAGCCCCACGGCCACCGCCAGGCTGTGCTTCTCGCCGCGCACGGCGCGGGGTAGGAGCACCAGGGGGATGGTGACGGTGGCGAACGCCGCCGCTCCGCCCAGGGTGGACAGGGCGGCGTACAGACCGGCTCTCCCCCCGGGGAGCATGGCGTTGGCGAACACCAGGTCCTGGTTCTGGACGACGGCCAGGAGGAGGAAGGCGGCGGCGGTCCACGCCGCCCCGGCGGCCGGCACCACGGTCGGGGCGGAGTCGGCCCGGGCCGGCCCGGGCCGCTCCGAGCCGTTGCCGGCCCGGGTGGCCCGGCGCAGGCGGAGACCGGTCCGGCGGCGGGCCACCTCCAGAGCGGCATAGCCACCGAGCACGACGCCGGCCGCCCCGCCCAGCGCGCCCACCCCGAGAGCCAGGCCCACCCCGACGGCGAGGCGCACCGCGGGCTCGGCCACCAGGCTGGCGATGAGCCGGGCGTGGCGCTGCTGCCCGTAGAGCCGGCCCCGATCCAGGGCCAGCGGGGCGGTTACGGGCAGGGCGGCGGCCAGGACGAGAACCATGGCCACCGGCAGGCCCAGCACCGGGCCCAGGAAGGGAGCGCTGGCGGCGCCGGCCCCGGCCACGGCCACGCTGGCCCAGCCGATCCGCTTCAAGAGCATGTCCCGGCGGCCCGGGTCCAGCGCGGTGGCCGCAGAAAGGCTGGTGGCCGGGAGGCTCAGCACCAGGTACAGACCCAGGAAGACGCTCAGATGGGCGAAGCCGGAGGCGTCGAGCACGTGGGCCGCGATGAGGGCGAAGACCAGGTTGCCCACACCGGCGGCCATCTGGCCGGCGGCCACTCCGAGTTGCTCGCCTCCCATCCGCTTCTTGGTGGGCGACGGCGGAGCCGGCCCGACGACGGGCTCGAGGACGGGAGCTTCAGTTAAGACAGCCATGGCACCGGTACCAGGGGTAGACAGTTGACTTCATCGGCCCCCACCTCCGAGGGCTCCATCACCAGACGCATGAGGTCCAGACCGGCCCGGGCCCGGGCGACCTCTTCGGCGACGAGGTGGGCCGGGGCCGAACCGGACGGAGTCCGCTCCAGCACTCCCGCCAGGGACCATGCCAATTCGTCGGTCCGCACCACGGGCTGGCCCATCCGGGCGGCCAGGGCGGCGATGCGCCCCTCCACCGCCACCCCGGCGGCGGGCACCCCGGCCGCCGCCGCCGCCTGGAGAGCCCGGTAGCGGAGAGACACCACCAGCCGGGCGCCCGACATCCGCTCGGCGGCCTCCTGCAGCCGGGCCGGCACCGTCTCGACCTCCACACGGGCCGACACCGAGGCTCTCAGCCGGCGGGCCAACCGCCAGCTGATCGCCCCGTCGCCGGTTCCCGACGCGGACCACGGCATCAGCCGGATCGGCTGGCCGGTTTGGGCCAGTCCCTCGAGACCGGCCGCGAGGGCGTCCTCGACGGCGGGGGTCACCCGGCCGTCCAGGACCACGATCACCGAGTCGCCGGCACCGGCCGGGGCCGCGGGAGGGGCGAGCACGGCCCACGCCGGATCGGCCGCCACCCGCAGCGGGAGGGGTGCCCCGGCGGCGGCCAGGTGGCCGGCGGACTGCTCGTCGCCCATCAGGAGCAGGTCGGGTCGGCGGACCACCCGGCGGGACATGATCCGCGCGCTCCTACGTTCCAGCGGCCCGGTGGTCAGGCCCACCACCGCCAGAGGCCGGCGGGCGGCTCCCGACAGCACGGCCATGGTGGCCACCGAAGGGCCCCGCCCGGACGCCGGGCCGGCCAGCGGGGACCGCCGGTAGGGCCCGCCGGACAACGACGACATGGACCGGTCGCCCGGAGCGGACGGAGCCGCCGCCGGGTCCGGGCTCGGCGCCGGGGAGGTGCTGAGGCACGACCCGGCCGCCACCAGCCCGGCGGACCGGCGGGCCGCGTCGAGGAGCCGCCGGGGCGGACCGGACCGGTCGGCGTCGACGATGTCGCAGCCGGGGAGGGCGGCGCGCACGGCGTCGCCGACGGCCCGCCTACCGACGGGGTCGGAGCCGGAGGGCCCGGCCAGAAGAACGCTGTGCATCGATCACCTCCTCGTAGATCGCCAGATGCCGTTCCGCCACCTCGGACCAGGAGCGTCCGGTGCGTAGCTTCGAGGTCTGCTCCTTCAACTGGTCCAGAGCCGCCCGGTTCCCGGCCAGGGACTGCAGCCACCGGGCCATCCGGGCCGGCTCCCCGGGGAGCGCCGCGGACTGGGGGATCCCGACCACCGCAGCCAGAGCCGGGGAGAGCAGGGCGGCCACCCCGTGGTTGGCCGCCTGGGCCAGGACCCCGGAGCTGGAGAACGGCTTCGGATAGTTGAGGACGACGGCGTCAGCCGCCCCGAACCAGGCCTCCACCTCGTCGTCGTCGACGTAGCCGGTGAATGCCGCCACCCGCCCGTAGCGCTCCTGGAGCTGCCGCAGGTAGCCCTGGCCGACCAGGCGGGGGTGTTCCCCGCCGGCCACCACGACCTTCACCCGCTCGCCGGCCAGCCCGGCTGCGTCGAGGACCGGCTCGAGTCCCTTGTAGGGAGCGACGAAGCCGAACGCCAGTACCACCAGGGTGTCTTCCGACGCCCCCACGGAGGCCCGCAGGGCCGGGGACCGGCCGGCGGCCGCCGGATCGATCCGCTCGGCGCCGCCGGCTCCCAGGGGCAGCACCACCGATCCGGGCAGCACCCGGCGGAAGGCGTCCTCATGGACGATCACCTGCGAGGCCAGGCGGGATATCGAGTTCTGCAGGGTGGCCAGCCCGGTCCGGGCCACAGCCGGGGGTACCGACACCCGGTGCATGCCGGTGAACGACCGGTCGATGCTCTGCGGGGCGACCACCTGGTGCATGGTCACGACCGGCCCCCGGTCGCGGCCCCGAAGCTGGCGGAGGGCGACGAGCATGCCCGGTACCGAGTCCGGACCGCCGTAGAGGAAAGCCTCGTGCTGTACGTGGGTGACGGGGGCGCCGGTGGCCACGGCAGCGCGCCCGGCGCGGACCGGGCCGGTGGCCCCCCGGGTGAAGCAGCGCTCCACCCGCACGTCACCGTCCATCTCCACCCGGCTCCGGGCCCGGTCCCGCCCGGGCGCCACCACGGTCACGGCGGCCCCGGCCCGGCTCAGGGCCCGGGCCAGGCCCTGGGTGTACCAGGCCACCCCGGTCTCGGACGGCTGCCCGGGCTCGGGGTAGGGGGATATGAGGGCCACGTCGGCTGCCATGGTCTCCCCGCTCACCATCGCGACCCGATGGGTACGGGCTCGGTCAGGTCGATCTCCACCGAGTCGTCGAGGGCGTCGGGCAGGAAGCCGTCGCCGGCGGCCGGCCGGCCTTCGGTCGCGCCGGGGAGGGGCACGATCCGGTTGTGCAGCCACAGGCGCAGCAGGGACAGGGCCATGCGGCGGCCGTCGCGCCCGGCGGAGAGCCGGGACCCGGCCCGGTCCACCCAGACGGTGGGGATCTCGGCCACGGAGAAGCCCAGCGCCCGGGCCGCCACCAGCAGATCCACGTCGAAGAGGAAATCGCGCGAGGACATCAGCGGCACGGTGGCCTCGGCCACCTCCCGGCGCAGGACCTTGGCCCCGCACTGGGTGTCCCGGTAGGGCAGACCGAACAGCCCCCGGACCACCCGGGCGAAGATCCGGCTCTCCACCCGGCGGACCCACGGCCGGTGGCCGGGAACCACGGAGGCGGTGTGCCAGCGGGTCGCGATGGCCACATCGGCCCGCTCGGCCGCCTCGGCCAGCCGCAGGAACTCCATGGGGGGCGTGGCACAGTCGGCGTCCACGAAGCCGACCAGGTCGCCCTGGCAGCGGCGCAGGGTCTCGAGGATCACCCCGCCCTTGCCCAGCTTGGGGTAGCGCAGGATGCAGACCCGACGGTCGACCTTGGCGTGGCGCTCCACCACCTCCCCGGTGCGGTCGGTGCAGTGATCGAGGGCCACCAGGAAGCGGACCTCGGGGTCGTCGAGCCGGGCCCGGAATGCGCTGAGCATCCGGTCGATCCGGTGCTCCTCGTTATGGGCAGGGACGATTATGTCGAGCCGCAATGGACCACCTTGTCCTGGGAGGGATGACACGTGCGCAGGCGACCGGACCTGCAGGTGAGACCTACAGACCAGCGGCCGCCGGCCCGCTGCGAGATTCGCCGTCGCTGCGAGCTGCAGGGGTCAGCATAACGGAATGATCCCGCAGAACGTCAAGGACAAAACGTTAAACACTGGTTAACGGACCGGCCCTGTTTTCCATCCTCGGCCGGTCTCGAAGCGACCGAAAAACTATCCGTTTACCGGCGCGGCTGATGGGTACGATCAGCCATTTTTCCCAGTGCCTGCTGTCAT
Organism: Actinomycetes bacterium; assembly: GCA_021827225.1. The sequence goes on from JAKAXG010000032.1 coordinate 12,583, forward strand.
TTTCCCAGGTCAGCGCCCTGAAATAGCGGTGATAAATATCACCGTCACCGACGGAGCTGGAGGTCATATGAGCGGGCTCTAATAGTGGATTCACCGAGCGGGTCGGGAGGCCTTAGATTCCTCTCATCCTCGGCGTTTGTGACGGGTAACACAGGGGCGCTCGGAAAAGTTGGCCTCCCCGGGCCGTTTCAGGAGGTGGCAGCCGGTCAGCCGGCCATGCCGAGGGCCCGCATCACTTCGGCCATCAGCTCCTGGGCCGGCGGCATCCCCGGTATGTCGGCATCGAGGTCGGGGTCCTGGCCCTCGGCGATCCCGTGCCACCGCCGGACGGCCAGCTCCAGCCACTCCGGACCGGTGAACACCCAGAACCGCTCCGCCTCCACCGCGTCGGCCACCATGTCGGCGACCGCCGCCGGGGTCGTTCCCTCGTCGATCACCCTGCGGACGATCGGCGTGGTGACGGCCGCCTCGGGCGACTCGGGCGGCCGCTCCCCCAGCCGGTCCGGCCAGTTGCGGTCGGCGTCGAGGATGCCGGTGCGGACCCAGCCGGGGCAGAGGACGCTCACGCCCACCGGGAGGCCGGCCAGCCGGGCCGTGCGGTACAGGTCCTCGGTGATCGCCACCACGGCGTGCTTGGTGGCGTCGTACACCGGCCCCACCCCCGGCACCAGCCCGGCCATGGAAGCGGTGTTGACGATGTGGCCCTCCGGCTGGACCGCCATGTGCGGCAGGAAGGCCCGCACCCCGTGGACCACCCCCCACAGGTTGACCCCGAACACCCACTCCCACGCCGAGAGGGGGCCGAACCACGGGTCGGTACGGGCCGCCACCCCGGCGTTGTTGCACAGGAGGTGGACCGCACCGAAGCGCTCCATCACCCCCGCCGCCAGGGCCTGGACCGACGACTCGTCGCTCACGTCGGTCGCCACCCCGACCGCCTCGACACCCTGCGCCGACACCGAGGCCACCGCCTCGTCCAGGCGGACCTGCTCGACGTCGGCCATGACGACCTTCATGCCCGATCCGGCGAAGCGCCGGGCCAGGGCCAGCCCTATCCCGCTCGCCGCGCCGGTGACGACGGCGACCTTCCCCTCGCTGAGCTGCATCCGTTCCCCCCTGTCTGCTGTTCCGGCGCCAACGCTACAGCGCCTCCCCTTCCGGACCCGGGTGGGGGCCGTCGGTCCTGGCGGCACGTGGTGGCGGGGGCCGACCCGCAGTGCCGACCGGGCGCCGCTCAGCGAGGCGGCAGGGGCGGCGAACGCCGTCGAGGTGCTGGAGATGCCGACCGACACGGTGGCGAGCCAGGAAAATCAGAGGACGCCGGCTGGAGCAGCCGGCGCCCGGGAGCGGAATCTGACCGGGCCCCCGCCAAGGGCAAGGCGCGGGGGCCCGGTCAGTCGCCAGCCACGGCAGAGGCCGCCAGACCCTCCCCCTCGGCGGCCACGGCATCCTCCACGGTGGCGGATATGGCGACTATGCGATCGAATCCGGTGGTGTGCAGCACCCGGGCGATCAGCGGCCGGGGAGCGGCGACGGCGACCTCGCCGCCCAGCTGGCGAAGCCGCCGGATGGCCCCGATGAGCGCCCCCAGCCCGGACGAGTCCAGGAACGGGACCCCGGAGAGGTCCATAACCAGCGAGGTACCGGCCGGGATGGCGGCCACCGCGGCGCGCAGCTCACTGACGGAGAAGGCGTCGATGGCCCCCACCGGGCGGCACACCAGGTGCTGACCGGCCGCGGCCCAGTCGATGAAGAGCCCTCCGGTCTCGGCGCGGACGGCCCGGTCCAGTGCCACGGCCGGACCGGCCGCCGCCTTGGCGGTGCGGGCGAACGGGAGCGTCATGCCAACTATCCTGCGCCGGCGCCCTCGCGAACCCGTTTCCCCGGGTTGACGATCTGGTGACGATGGCGCAGGGGCCTGATTCAGCGCAGGATCCGGGCCACCGCGGCCGGTGCCTCGGCCGCCGAGTCGAGGAACTCGAGGCAGCCGCCACCGGCGTCGGCCAGTGCCGTGCAGGCCTGGCGGGCCTCGGGTTCGGCCG
>JAKAXG010000690.1 GCA_021827225.1 Actinomycetes bacterium
AGGGTCACCTCCGCCTCCCCGGCCGGCCGGTCGCTGTGCCACACCGCGGCGGGAGCGGAGGCCACATCGTCGTTGGTACGCCCCGTCTTGACCGAGCGTGGATGGTCCCCCGGCCGCCAGCCCTCGACCGCCGCCTCGTCGTGCTTGTGGAGCATCAGCCACTGCTCGCGGCCCCGGTCCTCCCGGGTCCGGACCAGCACGAAGCGGCCCCGCAGCTTCTCCCCGAACAGGTCGAAGTGCAGCTCCCCCGCCCTCACCGCGGCGGCCGGGTCGTCGGTGCCGTGCGGCCGCCAGGTCCCCCGGTCCCACACGATGACGTCACCGCCTCCGTATTCCCCGGCCGGGATGACGCCCTCGAAATCCCGGTACTCCATCGGGTGGTCCTCGACGTGGACGGCCAGCGAGCGCACCGAGGGGTCGAGGGTCGGGCCCTTCGGCATGGCCCAGCTGGCCAGCACGCCGTCGATCTGGAGCCGGAAGTCGTAGTGGTCCCGGCGGGCGCGGTGGTGCTGGACCACGAAGAGCTGACCCGGCCGGTCCCCCGCCACGCCGGGAGGTTCGCCCGCCGGTTCGGGGGTACGGCCGAAGTCGCGCTTGGCCCGGTATTCGTCCAGACCACCCCGGCCGGGAGGCGCCTCGGTCACAGGCGCGGTTCTACCCGGGTCTGGCAGGATGGCCAACGATGCCTATCGACCCGCAAGTCATCGCCGAGCCGGAATTCTGGCACCAGCCGCTCGCCGACCGGATGCGGCAGTTCGCCGCGATCCGGGAACTCGGCCCGTTCGTCCCGGTAACCACGCTGGACCCGCTCACCAACGAGGACATCACCTTCCGGGCCGTCACGCGCTACGCCGAGGTGACCGAGATCAGCCGGCGCCCACAGGACTTCTGTTCCGGGAAGGGTTCCACGTCCATCGTCGACATCCCCTCGGACGCGGCCGAGTTCTTCGGGTCGTTCATCGTCATGGACGACCCGCGTCACGCCCGCCAGCGCGGCATCGTGGCCCGTTCCTTCACCCCCCGGCAGCTGCAAGGCGTTCTCGACTCGGTCGAGCGTATCTGCACCGAGGTGATCGACGGGTTCTGCGAGCAGGGCGAGGTCGACCTGGTCGAGGCCCTGTCCCAGCCGTTCCCGCTGCTGATCATCTGCGACATGATGGGCATCCCCCGCAGTGAATTCCAGACGGTGCTGCGGGCCACGAACGTCATCCTCGGGGCCGGCGACCCGGACATGATCGGAGGTCAGGAGGACGTCATGGCGGCGCTGATCGGCGCCGGCATGGAACTGGCCGGCCTCATGAACGAGCTGGCCGAGGACCGCCGCAGGAACCCCCGGGACGACCTCACCTCGGCCCTGGTGCACAACGACCTGGGCGAGGACATCCTGGCCCCGAACGAGCTGGCCCCCTTCTTCATCCTCCTGGCCGTCGCCGGTAACGACACCACCAGAACGGCCATAAGCCACGGGATGAACCTTCTGTCAGAGAATCCGGACCAGAGGGCACTGTGGCAGAAGGATCTCGAGGGCATGACCCAGAAGGCAGTCGAGGAGATCGTGCGGGTGGCCTCCCCTGTCACCTTCATGCGCCGGACCCTGACCCGGGACATCGAGATCTCCGGCGAGAAGCTGGCCGAAGGGGAACGGGTCGTGCTCTTCTACGGGGCCGCCAACCGGGACCCCCGGGTGTTTCCCGACCCCGAGGTGTTCGACGTGGACCGCGACCCCAACCCCCACGTCGGTTTCGGCGGCCCGGGCCCCCACTTCTGCCTGGGCGCCCACCTGGCCCGCCGGGAGGTGGCCGTGGCGTTCCGCCAGATCCTCACCCGGTTGCCCGACATCGAGGTGTCCGGACCGGTGGTGCCGCTGCAGTCGCTCGGCATCCCCCTGGTCGGCGGGATCAAGCACCTGCCGGTGCGCTTCACCCCCACGGCCCGCCGGGGCTGACGTCGCGTCGAGGGCCTTTCCCGCCGGGGGCGGGCTGAGCGGTCGACCCCGTTGTCGGCCGCAGCAGCCCGATCCCCGACGCGGCCCGCTCGGAGCGGCCCGTTCCGGCCCCGAACGAATCGGTCGCAACCGGAGGGCGCTGTAGCGATCCGCACCTTGGCCATACTGGGGCAGGTGGACAAAGCCACTATCGAGAATCCCCCGAAGCCGCACCGCCGGGGCGCCCCCCCTGCAGCGCTCACCCGCAGCCTGGTCCTGCTGCTGGCCGTGAGCACCGGGCTGTCGGTGGCCAGCCTGTACTACGTCCAGCCGCTGCTGAACTCCATCAGGCACTCGCTGCACATGTCGACGACGACCGCCGGCCTGGTAGTGACGGTCACCCAGATCGGCTACGTCGCCGGGTTGGTCCTGCTGGTCCCGCTCGGAGATCTCTTCGCCCGCCGCCGGCTCATCCCCCTGATGTCGGTGGGCATCGCCATCTGCCTGGGGATCGTCTCGCTGTCCCCGACGCCGGCGGTCCTCCTGGTCGGCTCCGTCGCCGTCGGGGCGCTGTCGGTGGCGGCCCAGGTGATGGTGGCGTTCACCGCCACCCTGGCCTCGGACGCCGATCGGGGCCGGGTGGTGGGCACGGTGATGAGCGGCCTGCTGCTGGGCATCCTGCTGGCCCGCACGGCGGCCGGGTACCTGGCCGACCTGGGCAGCTGGCGGACCCCTTTCCAGGTCGCGGCGGCGGTCATGGCGGTGCTCACCGTGGTGCTGTGGCGGAGGCTCCCCCCCGATCCGGAGCGGACCCGGCTCAACTACCCCAGGCTCATCGTCTCGGTCCCGCTGCTGCTGCGGGAGGAACCGGTGATCCTGCTGCGATCCGTCTACGGGGCGGCCGCCTTCGGGGCGTTCAACGCGCTGTGGACACCGCTGGCGTTCCTGCTGTCGGCCGCCCCGTACCACTACTCCACCAGCACCATCGGCCTGTTCGGCCTGTTCGGGGTGGTCGGGGCCCTGACCGCCTCCCTGGCCGGGCGCTGGGCCGACCGGGGCGGGGCAGCGGCCATGACCGGCATCACGTCGGTGCTGTTGTTGTTGACCTGGGGGGCGGTCGCGCTGGGGCACAGCTCCCTGCCGGCCCTCATCGCCGGG